>NZ_JBLWWF010000012.1:0-133895 GCF_048268085.1 Neptunicella sp.
CCTTTTTTCTTGCCTCACTCCTCTTCAGTACTGCCCTTCCGGACTCCCCTGAAGCGAGCGCGCATTCTACATCCTCATCCTAAACCGTCAACTCCTTTTTTATCCTTTTTGACTGTTTGATGGTTTTTTGGCCTAAACACCTTGAAAACTTAATTAAGATGTATATTTTTTGTAACAAATGAACTAAGTTGGTGTGTTATTGTCTCTATATATAGTTCAACAATTATTATTATAAGTAACGAGGTTATAGATGAAAAAGGTGCTTGGATCTATTTTGCTGTTATATACAGTACAAAGTTTTGCGGCAGAAGGAACCAGCCCCCCCGAAGATAATCAGTTGACAGCCGATTTTATTGAACAACAAGTTCAGCAAAATATGTCATTAGGCAGAGCGATCAAAAGTATTATGAGCCACTACCCGCAGGAAGTTGATGTTGTGGTGGGAACTGCTCTTGATTTATATCCGGCTAAATATAAAGAGATTATTCACGCCGCCATTGCGGCTCAGCCTGCATTAACTGAAGATGTGGTTCGAATCGCTCTATCCAAAGGAATTGCTAGTTGTGGCAATATTGTTTTAACCGCCATTAAAGCTGAACCAAGCTATGTTGATTTTGTAGCTAGCGCAGCCGCCCAATCCACGCCAGAAGAATTAAATGAAATTGTCCGAATTGCCGTGGTGACTGAGCCTGATTCAGCCGATGCTATTGTTAGCACCGTGGCCAGAGCACATCCCAATAAGTTAGTTGACATTATTACTTCTGCAATAGATGCCGTCCCCTTTGTCGGTGAATATATTGTTGATGCATTATTAGTCGCATTTCCAAATGATGCCGAAGATGTTGTTACTACCGCGGTAAGAGAATCCTCAGCACAGCGCAGTCAGGTAATAAAAATTATTGAAACAGCTAGAAATGCTGGTGTAAGTGATCAAGAGTTAACCCAATATGCAACTCAAGGCGGTGCATCCGTTGAAGAAATAGCTCAAGCCATTCACGACTGATTAATCGTTAATAAAATTCAGGCATAAAAAAACCGGGTATATACCCGGTTTTTTATATTTTGAATTGATTACTCAGCAGCAACTTCTTCAACAGTTTCAACTGCTTCAGTTACTGGGCGATCAACTAGTTCAACATAAGCCATTGGCGCTTTATCACCTGTACGGAAGCCACATTTCAATATACGAATGTAACCACCTGGGCGTTCCACATAACGTGGTCCAAGATCGTTGAACAATTTACCAACTACTTCTTTATCACGAGTACGAGCAAAGGCCAGACGGCGATTAGCCACACTGTCTTGCTTAGCAAGAGTGATAAGAGGTTCAATCACGCGACGAAGTTCTTTCGCTTTTGGCAAAGTAGTTTTAATTACTTCATGCTTTACCAAAGAGCTCGCCATATTGCGAAACATCGCTTGGCGATGGCTGCTATTGCGATTTAACTGTCGACCACTATGACGATGGCGCATAGTACTTTCCTTCTTATTAAATCAGTTTAACGTGAAACCTGATTAGTCTTTCTCAGCAATACTTTCAGGAGGCCAATTTTCTAGGCGCATACCCAATGAAAGTCCACGAGAAGCCAGTACATCTTTAATCTCAGTAAGAGATTTTTTACCCAAGTTAGGCGTTTTTAATAGCTCAACTTCGGTGCGTTGTACCAGGTCACCAATATACTGGATAGCTTCGGCTTTCAGACAGTTAGCAGAGCGTACTGTAAGTTCGAGATCATCAACTGGGCGAAGTAAAATCGGATCGAATTCCGGTTTTTCTTCTTTTTCCACAGGCTCAGATATATCACGAAGTTCTACAAATGCATCTAGCTGCTCTGCCAGAATGGTAGCCGCACGACGAATAGCTTCTTCTGGATCGATTGTGCCGTTAGTTTCCATATCAATGATTAATTTATCTAAATCTGTACGTTGTTCAACACGTGCAGATTCTACATTGTATGCAATACGGTCAACCGGACTAAAGGAAGCGTCAACAAGTAAACGACCAATTGGACGATCATCTTCTTCAGAGGAACGACGAATTGATGCTGGAACATAGCCACGACCCATTTCTACTTTAATGCGCATACTGATTTCAGCATCGCCTGTTAAAGTACAAATGACATGGTCAGGGTTAACGATCTCGACATCACCATCATGCTGGATATCTCCAGCCACAACCGCGCCTGAACCGGATTTAACCAAAGTCAGTGTCGCTTCGTTTTTACCTTCCAGGCGAACAGCTAAACCTTTTAGATTTAGCAGAATTTCAATAACGTCTTCCTGAACACCTTCTTTAGTACTGTACTCGTGTAAAACACCGTCGATTTCTACTTCAGTCACTGCACAACCTGGCATAGATGACAAAAGTATACGACGTAACGCATTACCAAGAGTGTGTCCAAAACCACGTTCTAAAGGTTCTAAAGTTACCTTTGCACGTGATTGAGATACGTTTTCTATTTCAACTAACCTTGGTTTTAGGAATTCAGTTACAGAACCTGACATTGTTTCCTCTCTTCTTTAAGCTTTACTTAGAGTAAAGTTCGACGATCAACTGTTCGTTAATTTCAGCAGATAAATCTTCACGTTCTGGTAAACGCTTGAAAACGCCTGCCATTTTTGTGCTATCTACTTCAATCCAAGTTGGTTTCTCACGTTGCTCTGCCAATTCTAAAGCAGCCACAATACGTGCCTGTTTTTTAGATTTTTCGCGTACAGACACAACGTCTTCCGCAGAAACGCTGTAAGAAGGTACGTTAACAACGCCGTCATTTACTACAATGGCTTTGTGGCTTACCAACTGACGAGCTTCAGCACGAGTGCTGGCAAAACCCATACGATAAACAACATTATCCAGACGCTGTTCAAGAAGTTGTAACAGATTTTCACCTGTATTACCTTTCAAACGAGCAGCTTCTTTGTAGTAGTTACGGAACTGCTTTTCCAATACGCCATACATACGACGTACTTTTTGCTTTTCGCGCAATTGCACACCGTAATCAGATAAGCGGCCACGACGGGCGCCATGCTGACCAGGTGCGGTATCAATTTTACATTTCGAGTCAATTGCCCGAACGCCACTTTTAAGGAACAAATCTGTTCCTTCGCGGCGGCTAAGTTTGAGTTTTGGACCCAAATATCTTGCCATGATCTTTCTCCAACTGTCCGGCGATTAAACTCGACGTTTTTTCGGTGGACGACAACCGTTGTGCGGTATAGGCGTCACATCGGTAATATTTGTGATTTTATAACCTGTAGCATTCAAAGCTCGGATCGCAGACTCACGGCCTGGACCTGGACCTTTAACGAATACTTCAAGGTTTTTCAAACCATACTCTTGAGCAGCAACGCCTGCGCGCTCTGCAGCAACCTGTGCAGCAAATGGGGTAGATTTACGTGAACCACGGAAACCAGAGCCACCAGATGTTGCCCAAGAAAGAGCATTACCCTGACGATCAGTAATTGTCACAATCGTGTTGTTGAAAGAAGCATGGATATGAGCCATACCATCAGCAACTTGACGTTTAGCGCGTTTACGCTTAATAGGTGTTTTAGCCATTATAACCCCCGCTTACTTTTTAATTGGCTTGCGAGGACCTTTACGGGTACGCGCATTAGTTTTAGTGCGCTGACCACGAAGAGGCAAGCTGCGACGGTGGCGAATACCACGGAAACAACCTAGGTCCATCAAACGTTTGATGTTCATGGAAACTTCACGACGCAGGTCACCTTCAACGGTGAACTTGGCTACTGCATCACGTAGTTTGTCTAATTGTGCTTCGTCAAGATCTTTAATCTTGGCGTTCTCTGCAACACCAGCTTCGACACAAATGCTTTTAGCACGCGTTTGGCCGATACCGTATATAGAAGTAATTGCTACTACGGTGTGCTTATGTTCCGGAATGTTAATGCCAGCAATACGGGCCACTAACAGTACTCCTCTATGTTCTTGTCGCCAGCCTAAAAAGCCCGATAGGATACTTACCTGACGACTAAATTGCAATATTTAGCTTAATAAATAAGCTGCCTGATTAGCCTTGCCTTTGCTTATGCTTAGGGTCTGAACTGCAAATTACTCGCACAACACCGTTGCGCTTGATGACTTTACAGTTACGGCAAATCTTTTTAACTGATGCACGAACTTTCATTACATCACTCCGTTAATGACCAAATCTTATCGGCCGTAGCTTTTAAGATTGGCTTTTTTAAGAACAGAATCATATTGATGTGACATCAAATGAGTCTGCACCTGAGCCATGAAATCCATGATAACTACGACGATAATCAATAATGATGTACCACCGAAATAGAATTGAACATTCCACGCTATCATCATGAATTCAGGAACCAAACAAATAAAGGTTATATAAAGCGCACCTGCCAATGTCAGGCGAGTCATTACTTTATCGATATACCTGGATGTCTGTTCGCCGGGACGAATACCGGGTACAAAAGCACCGGACTTCTTCAAGTTATCTGCTGTTTCACGTGGGTTAAACACCAACGCAGTATAGAAGAAACAGAAAAAGATAATCGCCGTCGCATACAACATCACATACAGAGGTTGCCCAGGAGACAACATTAAGGATACGTCCTGTAACCAGGACATAGACTCATTCTGACCAAACCAGCTGGCAATAGTACCAGGAAACAGAATAATACTGGATGCGAAAATCGGTGGAATAACCCCAGCCATATTTACTTTAAGCGGTAAATGGGTACTTTGCGCGGCAAAGACTTTACGCCCTTGTTGACGCTTGGCATAGTTAACCACTATGCGGCGCTGTCCGCGTTCCATAAACACTACAAAGTAAGTTACAGCTATAATAATTACACCAATAAGCAACAAGAACAGTAAGTTCAAATCACCTTGTCTTGCTTGTTCAACCGTTTTGCCTAAAGCTGCAGGCAAACCAGCAACAATACCGGTAAAGATCAGAATCGAGATACCGTTACCGATACCCCGCTCTGTAATTTGCTCACCTAACCACATCAAAAACATGGTACCGGTGACCAGGCTCACAACAGCCGTAAAGTAGAATCCAAAACCGGGATTTATTACCAAACCTGACACCATATTGGGTAAGGTCTTAGCAATGGCAATGGCCTGAAAGATCGATAATACCAAGGTAAAATACCGAGTGTATTGACTGATCTTGCGACGTCCCGCCTCACCTTCTTTTTTCAACTCAGCCATGCGTGGATGAACCACAGTCAACAGCTGCATAATGATTGATGCTGAAATATAAGGCATGATCCCCAATGCAAGAACTGATGCGCGCGAAAGTGCACCACCGGAGAACATGTTAAACATTTCTACGATAGTACCCTTTTGTTGCTCAAATAATTGAGCTAATACAGCAGCATCAATACCAGGAAGCGGTACGAATGAGCCGAGTCTCAATACGATGATCGCACCAAGTACGAACAACAACCGTGTTTTAAGTTCGGTCAATCCACCCTTTGCACCGGACGAATCCAATCCTGGTTTAGCCATTTAGCTTATTCCTCTACTTTACCGCCGGCAGCTTCGATTGCTTCACGAGCGCCTTTAGATACCTTTAAACCACTTACAGTAACCGCGCGAGAGATTTCACCGCTCAACATTACTTTAACGAACAAACGGTCTTTTTTGACCAAGCCTGCAGCTTTTAATGTTGCTAATGAAACCACTTCGCCTTCTACTTTGGCAATTTCAGTCAATGTAACTTGGTCAGAAACCAAAGATTTACGTGACGTAAAACCAAATTTAGGAAGACGACGCTGGATAGGCATTTGTCCACCTTCAAAACCTGGACGAACACTGCTGCCAGAACGAGATTTCTGACCTTTGTGACCACGTCCACCGGTTTTTCCGAGACCTGAACCTATACCGCGACCAACGCGTTTAGCTGATTTTTTTGCTCCTGGTGCAGGAGAAAGAGTATTTAAATACATCGATTATTCCTCCACTACCTGAACCATGTAATTAACACGGTTAATCATGCCACGAACAGCTGGTGTATCTTCCAGCTCGCGGACATGACCGATTTTACGTAAACCCAAACCTACCAACGTAGCTTTATGTTTAGGTAAACGACCAATAGAGCTTTTGATTTGCTTTACTTTAATCGTTTTAGCCATGTCTACTTACCCCAAAATCTTATCAACGGACAAACCGCGTTTTGCAGCGATTTGTTCTGGTGACTTCATTTCAACCAGTGCATTGATCGTTGCGCGAACAACGTTAATGGGGTTGGTTGAGCCGTAACATTTTGAAAGGACGTTCTGCACACCAGCGACTTCCAATACTGCACGCATCGCACCACCAGCAATAATACCGGTACCTTCAGATGCAGGCTGCATATAAACTTTGGAGCCTGAGTGGCGACCTTTGATCGGGTGCTGTAAGGTGTGTCCGTTAAGATCAACAGTAACCAGATTGCGACGTGCTTTTTCCATTGCTTTTTGAATAGCAGCAGGAACTTCACGCGCTTTACCGTAACCAAAACCCACACGGCCATTACCATCACCTACCACGGTCAAAGCAGTAAAACTAAAGATGCGACCACCTTTAACTACTTTAGACACACGATTGACGGCAATAAGCTTTTCTAACAGGTCACCCTGTTGTTGAACTTCTACTTTAGCCATGATAACTCCTAGAACTTGAGGCCAGCTTCACGAGCGGCATCAGCTAACGCTTTAACCCGACCGTGATACTTGAATCCGCTGCGATCGAAAGCCACATCTTTGATGCCTTTCTCGATAGCACGTTCTGCAATCGCTTTACCAACCGCTGCTGCTGCATCTGCATTTCCGGTCCCTTTCAGGCCTTTTTTAAGATCTGCTTCAACAGTAGATGCTGCTGCCAATACTTGTGAACCGCAAGGTGCGATTAACTGAGCATACATATGGCGCGGTGTGCGACAAACAGTCAAGCGATGCATTGCCAGTTCACTAATTTTTTTGCGTGCGCGAGTTGCGCGACGCAAGCGAGCCGATTTCTTATCCATCTCACCCACCTACTTTTTCTTAGCTTCTTTACGACGCACAGCTTCATCAGCATAACGCACACCTTTACCTTTATAAGGCTCTGGTGGACGATACCCACGAATATTAGCTGCTACCTGACCTACCAACTGCTTGTCAGCGCCTTTAACGACGACTTCAGTTTGACTAGGAGTTTCGACGCTAATGCCGTTTGGCACTTCAAACACGACAGGGTGTGAGAAACCTAAAGTCAGATTAAGTTTGGCACCTTGTGCTTGCGCACGATAACCAACACCTAATAACTGCAATTTTTTCTCAAACCCTTCGGCTACACCGGTAACCATGCTGTTTAACAATGAACGAGCGGTACCTGCTTGTGCCCAACCATCGGCTGCGCCTTCGCGAGGTTTAGCAACTAATGAACCTTCTTCATTAACTACTTCAACTGCATCATTGAATACACGGTTCAGTGAACCATTTTTACCTTTAACTGTAACTTCCTGACCAGCGATTGAAATTTCAACGCCTGCTGGAATAGTTACGGGTGCTTTTGCTACACGTGACATTGACTATCCCTCCGTTACGCTACATAGCCGATGATTTCACCGCCCATACCCGCTTTACGCGCAGCACGGTCAGTCATAACACCTTTAGATGTAGACACAATGGCGATACCCAAACCACCCATGACTTTTGGCAGCTCATCTTTTTTCTTATAGATGCGCAGGCCTGGACGACTTACACGTTCAATGTTTTCAATAACTTTTTTGCCATTGAAGTACTTTAAAGTTACTTCTAATTCAGGCTTAACGTCACCTTTAACATTGAAATCTGTCACATAACCTTCTTCTTTTAATACTTTGGCTAACGCCACACGTAATTTAGAAGACGGCATAACAACAGAAACTTTGTTAGCTAATTGTCCGTTACGAATGCGGGTAAACATATCCGCGATAGGATCTTGCATGCTCATATCTGCTACTCCTTACCAGCTGGCTTTTTTCAAGCCAGGGACTTCACCACGCATAGCTGCTTCACGTAGCTTAATGCGGCTCAGGCCAAACTTGCGTAGATAACCATGTGGACGACCAGTTATACGACAACGATTACGCTGACGGATAGGACTGGAATCACGTGGAAGTTGTTGCAGCTTAAGAACAGCATCCCAACGCTCTTCTTCAGAGGCGTTAACATCGCTGATAATTACTTTAAGCGCAGCGCGTTTTTCAGCATACTTTGCAATCAGCTTAGTACGCTTTACTTCGCGTGCTTTCATTGATTCTTTTGCCATAACCCTACAACCTTATTTCTTGAATGGGAAGTTAAAAGCGGCAAGAAGAGCACGACCTTCTTCATCAGTAGTAGCGCTGGTAGTGATAGTGATATCCATACCGCGTACTTTATCAACTTTATCAAAGTCGATTTCTGGGAAGATGATTTGCTCCCGAACGCCCATACTGTAATTTCCACGGCCATCGAATGATTTCGCATTCAAGCCACGGAAGTCACGGATACGTGGAATAGCAATGGAGATTAAACGCTCCAAAAACTCCCACATACGTTCGCCACGCAGGGTTACTTTACAGCCAATCGGATAACCTTCACGGATTTTAAAGCCCGCTACTGATTTACGTGCAACGGTTACAACAGGCTTTTGACCCGCAATCGCTTGCATGTCACCTGTGGCATTTTCCAATACCTTTTTGTCCGCTACAGCTTCACCTAAACCCATGTTTAAGGTGATTTTTTCAATCCGAGGGACTTGCATGACGCTTTTGTATCCGAACTGCTTCGCAAGTTCAGCTACAACGTTTTCTTTATAGAAATCATGCAGTTTCGCCATCGTTCACTCCAATTAAATTAAATCAGTTCACCGTTTGATTTGAAGAAACGTACTTTTTTACCATCTTCAAAACGGAAACCTACTCGATCTGCTTTACCTTCACGGTTAGCAATCGCGACATTTGATACATGAATAGAAGCTTCTTTTTCCACAATCCCACCAGCAACGTTTAATTGCGGGTTAGGCTTCTGGTGTTTTTTCACCACATTCACACCTTCTACGATCAGACGGTCAGACGCTGTCAGGACTTTCAGGACTTTACCTGTCTTTCCTTTGTCTTTGCCGGCCAATACGACGATTTCATCATCACGACGAATCTTTCTAGCCATAATCGTGACTCCTTATAGTACCTCTGGGGCCAATGAGACGATCTTCATGTATTTATCACCACGAAGCTCACGGGTTACCGGGCCAAAGATACGCGTACCAATTGGTTGCTTGTTTGCATTAAGCAACACTGCTGCGTTGTTATCAAAACGAATCGCTGATCCGTCTGGACGACGCACGCCCTTTCTAGTACGCACCACCACTGCAGTCAGTACGTCACCTTTTTTTACTTTACCGCGCGGAATTGCTTCCTTGACAGTAACTTTGATGATGTCACCGATACCTGCATAACGGCGATGCGAGCCACCAAGAACCTTAATACACTGAACCCTGCGAGCTCCCGAGTTATCGGCAACATCCAGGTTAGTTTGCATTTGGATCATGTTAGTGCTCCGCTTGTTAAGATCTTCATTTTTGCTCCCGCAAAATCTTGAAAATCAGTTTTCGCTGTTAAAAACGCCTGCTAACTTACGTTATTGGACGTTATTTATCTTATACCCCGATAAAATGGGCGCGAAATGATAACAGAAAAGAATCAGATAGGGTAGTTGATTTTAGAAAAAGATTTGAGGCTTAATTATGCTGCCTTAACCAAGGGTAAACAAAACATATTAAGTGGTTAAGTACGAAAGATAAAAGTAGGGAGAACCCTACTTTTATCAATCCATTGAGGCTACTTTAACAGATTAACGGTATAACCAGTAGGTGAATTTGTATCCGGCTCAAGTGTCACTATAAAGTTCGCTTCATCGCTAATATCTAATAATGTTGAACGATATAATAACGTGGCATCATCACTACTTTTTTCATACACCGCGACTATCTCATAAAAGCCATTAGGCAAACTGATTGTATCGTTTTCAGCAAACTGAAGGTTTTTAACTTTATACACTGCGGTTTCAACTGTTTCATCCTGGCGGACAAAATAGATATCCACGTCGCTAAAATCGCTCACTAAATTAGATACATTTAAATTGTGATCATAAATCTGTGGTAACGTACTTTCATCGAAGGCGATAGAAGTCATATTACCTTCACCATTGTGGAATAAAATCACGGTCTTGCTGTCACCCTGATTAAGAGTGATTAATTTATTAGATAATAAAGTCCCGGTGTCATCAGTTGCCGATAGTCGATAATCACCATAATCCACTATTTGAAAATCGGACAAACTATCCTTAGCGATCATTAAGGGATATTCCTGTGCATTTCCGGCCAACACGACAGATAGCGCATCGCTATCATTAAGGCTGTTATACACTCTAAACTGTGACGATGCCTGAATATCCGTATAGCTATTCACCGTGGTTGAATTATTCAGCAAATCTAGTACTAAATTGCTGCCCGTCGGTCCTGAACCTTCACGTATTACTGCCACGTATTCTGTTGAATAAGCCATATTAATTGGTGAACTTTGAAACAATACTTCATCCGAGCCAGCGGTCGTAATGTAAAACACATATTCATCCTCATCCCAATAATCACTGTCTTCATCAGGAGCCCAGTAAGTCGCGTGGGTTAATGATTGATACTGAGTGCTCGCAACCAAATGAGCACTAGAGAAGGGGGTGCCGGATTCAGCCATGTACAAATCATATCCCTGCCCACCGTTTACCATTGATGTCGCATAAAGATCGAATTGATCTTCATATTCCTGACGTTCTATATCAAAAGTCACTGTATTTACTTCTTGATAATCGCCGGTCAGCATAACCAGTTTTTTAATTCCCTTTTTTAGAGAAATGGTGTTACTAGTTAAATCGATACTTTGCCCATCAGAATCAACTCGCGACAAATCCATGTCAACATCTCCCGCGTCATAGGTATACACCGTAGTCGCATCACCGTAACTGCTACCACTGAGCGTTGAATCATTAATCGACAAATAGGTATAAGCGCTATTGGGTGAACCGTTATAAAACTGAATATAGGAATCAGAATAACTGCTTTGCTCATCATCCGAACCACCGCAAGCAGCAAGCATTAAGGCCATCGATACGCTGGCAATACTATAAAAAACCTTGGAACACTTCATTTGATATACAAACCCTTGTTAGATACGAAGGGTTATTAGAATCTACATTAAAAGAAATGTTTGCGGCTTTACCCAACATTTACATAGCTGACTCAATGCTGACGAAAGAATAACTTTGAGTTGCAAAACAATACATTTAATTACGTTATTTTTTTACATTCAGACGGTTTTGAACAATAACTATACAAAGGTAATTAATGTGTCACGGATATGGCCACCTCAAAAACGGAAAATGTTCCAGAACGGCAACGTGCTCCTCAATTTTTAAGAACCTGGCTGATAATATTAGCCAGTCTGCTTCTGGCAGCTGCCTATGCCTACTATCACTATCGGCTAAATCAGGAAAATTTCCTTAACACTAATTATTTTCGAGTGCTGTCTGAATCGGCATCACGCTCAAACGAAAATATTTTGCAATTGAAAGACCTACATAAATTTAATGAAAGCGAATCGATGATCCGTTCAATCTTTCCCAGCTATAGCAGAAGTGTTGGCTCGGCGGGGAACGACGCAACTACCGCGAGTGAACCTGACTCAATTAACCAGTATGACTATGAGTTTGATGGACAACTGTTCTGGATAAACGTGATTGGCAAAACTGACAAATTCGCCAGTGTAGCCGCAGAGGATATTCTGACCCATCCAACTAATGGCTTTATGCAGTATTTGTACGTCGACAAGAAAAACCGGGTCATTACCAGTACCGGTGACCAGTCGGTTTTATCGGTTGTAGACGTCAGTCATATCAGCCGGGCCATCGCCGAAAATCAGAATATTGACTGGATGGATTTAGCCTCCAGTAAAACGTCCTCAAACAGCAACGATAATCAAAGCTTGCCCGGTTACAGCCATTATATTGACCTAAAACTAACCTCAACTGACTATCGGTTATTTATTTATCCATTAAGGCTGGATAGTAAAATAAAACTACTCCATTCGGATGACAAAACAGATCATCTTTATTTAATCGGAGTATTGCCCAAGTCATTACTAAAGGCTCAGGACAATCAGCGCTGGAATTTGAGTCTTCTGTCAGTCGTACTAATTCTATTGTTGTTTATCTGGATGATGCTCAGGATGTTTATGCTTTCCAGCAACCAGCCTGTCGGAAATATCTTTTATCGGGCAACAATGTTTTGCAGCTATATGCTATTTGTGATGGTGATAGCCATATTGATTGCTTTTGGCGAAAAACATCTGGAGCAACAATATAAAGCAGACAAAGCAGAACAATGGATAGACAAACTGAATCAAAAAGTAACTAACGAACTTCAACAAATTTTTGCTGAGCTGGATCAGTATAGAGCCTATTATCGACAGTTATTAACCAGCAAAGTACGTGCTATGCAAGCGCCTGAGGATCAGAATATACGGCAATTGGAACAAGCCATTTTCCGCTTCCCATTGTCATCTGCCACTTCAGTAGAACAAAGCCGCATTCGCGCGTACAGCAATGAGCAAGGCAGTTTTATCTGGCCCGACGAACCGCAAGAGTTAGGTATTTCTTCGTTGCTGAAAAGCAAAAGCGGCTTAAGTCAAATTAATTTATTTGATCAGGGTGTGCAGCTTTCAGGTCAATCCAAATACGCAATGTGGTTTGATCCGGCGCAAATGCGTAGTCGTCCCGCCCATATCCTTAATGCCCTACTACTGGACAATCAGGGTAATCAGATACTGCCGATGTTTTATTCCATTGAAAGTAATAAAAAACCGGTAACCTACCACCTGTCCCACAGGGAATATTTCAAAAAAGTGCGTGACCAACAAGGGTGGCAAGCCAGCTTTGCGGATCAACAAATCCATAAAAACTTCTATCTACAGCGTCTGCGTAATATTGGTAGTGGTACACGCGGTACTACGCTGGCTTTGCCTCTAGGTAATGCTGATCAGGTCGATCAGCAGCAAAATTATATTCTGGCCGCAGATATTGCGCTGGCATCACTGACGATGTCGGAAATCGATGATAAGAATGACTTACTTGATATTACCTTTATGGTGGTTGACCGCGATTCTGGCGAAGTGCTGTTTCACCAGGATGATGATCGCACCTTAATTGAAAATTTATTTGAATTCGGACAGGGAACTGATGACATCAGTCATCGTATCCGAGCCGGGCTGGATGGTTCCAGAAAAGCGTCTCTGGAATGGGTAGACGGCTTTTATCACGGCATCGCAGGTAAGTTCAGCTTTAAAGCGACTCCCATACCCCAGTGGGCGCTAGTGGCGTTTATGCCAGATGAAAGTCTGGACACCTACATGACCAATCTGTTTTTGCTTAATACGATTAGCATGGCATCAATACTTATCTTTATTGCGCTGGCAATTATCCTGTTTCGCAAACTGGAGTGGACTTATAAAATCAAACACTTGCTAGGGATACCGCAAGTCATCGAGCGTCGTAAAATCATGGTCTTTAGCTCTATCTTTGTTAGCACTATCCACTTGGGCTTTTGGCTTGGTGCCGCCATAGATCGCAACCAACAATCAGTAGACGCGGAAACCTCTTCAGTTTATCTCATGGCGACCTACTGGCTCCCACTTGGTTTGGCGTTGGTATGTTTATTATGGGGTTATAAAGAATATCGGCACTTTTATCAGTTATCCCGCCAAGCTCAACGTTCCCCAATCAATCTTGCCCAGGGTGCCCAAACAATGTGCCTGTTGTTTTTGTTGTTAGGCTGTCTGATATATGGCTATTTGTCGCGTGTCGGAATGGCCTCCTCCAGCTCACTGCGTTGGTATTATACCCAAAATGTCTACCCGGCAAGACTGAATAAAGAACTCGATGAAATAACCAAAATTGCCCTGAGTCGCTATCCTAATTCGATCAGTCAATTTAAGGTTAACCCTCTTGAGTTGATGCCAATCAACCAGCAATGGCGAGACACCCTTAAAGAGGTGAAAACAACCAAAGCCTTTATTTCGCCAAATGATGTTGAACATATTAGCCAACTAATTAATACCACAGATGCCAGCAATTGGGTCAAACGCTATTTGCTGGTAGAGAAACCCCCAGTAACGGATTTTCAGCGACCCGGTTTGACCTTCAAATATCCTCTTTATTTAGGTGGCATGTTTTTGTTAATTTGCCTGATCTGGCTGAAGTTTAATCGGCGAATACTGGCGATCAGACTTTATGGATCTCCACAATTCCTGCGGCATATCTATCAAATAGCCAAACAACCTGAACGTCCACAAACATTTAAGCCGTCAGAAAATTTAATCATTAACTTGATTGAAGCTCCTCAGGAGGGCCATAGCCTGGCGATGTTATTGCAAATATGGCTCACACAACCAGACAAGCTACCCGAAGCGTTCCGGCAGCTATTCGAATGCTGTCCATTATTTACCGAAATTGCACAATCGGTTGACCAAGAAAAAGGAGACCGATTGCCTAATATGAAAGTACGCATTGATGACAGTATTGAACAATTGCATTTACAGATATGGGATATTGAAATTAGTCTCGAACATCCGGTCCATCGTGCCACACTGTTGAGGCTGGTTAACCATTGCAAATCCCTGCAAATAGGCGGGCACCTCGACAAAGTCACACTATATGGTGGCTTCCACAGTTTGCAGCGTCTGTGCCTGAAAGACAGTATGCTGAGCAATGAATGGCTCAACCGGCATCAGCTTGATCGTAGCGAATATTTTGCCTGGGCCGAATGCCTGATGGATTTTTCTGTCATCGTACCGGATGATCTTAAAACGCATCTTGATGCTGAATTTATCCGCAATGAAATAAATGCATTTCCAATGCTGGCCTTTATGCTAGATGACCTGCCAGTACAGACTCCCCCGTCGCGTGCGATTGCTTTTGACTTTATGCGCTGGATCACGTTACAAGACTGGCAGAAAACCCATAATGAATGGGCTTCTATCAATTTTATTCTGTTAAAAGCCGAAGCACTTTACCGTTTTAAATGGGAATCCTGTTCGGCAGCAGAAAAACTGGCATTGTATTATCTGGTTCAAAATAAAAGAATTAATCCGGCTAATGTCCAAATGCTGGAACATCTGGCATTAAACGGGCTCATTGTGGTGAAACGGGGCCGATTACGTATCGTTAATCAAAGTTTCGCCTACTTTGTCAAATACGCAGAGGACAAGGATACCTTGACCCAACTAGTCGACAACGGCGATAGCGGAAAATGGCGGGATTACCGGATGCCAATCACTTTGATGATATTGCTGATTATCGGCGGTATTGCATTAACTTCCGGCAATTCACTATATATGATTGTCGCTTCGGTGATGGGCGTATTGGGCACCATTGGTAGCCTCACCAATAGCGCCAGCCTGATCCGTAATAATCTGCAAAAATAATGATAAGTATTGTCTGAACTAAATCGCCCGTTGCCGCACTATTTCATATAAACAAACACCAGTGGCGACGGATACATTTAGACTCGATACTGAACCGGCCATAGGTAATTTAATCAATTCATCGCAATGTTCGCGCGTTAAACGCCGCATACCTTTACCTTCGGCGCCCATGACCAGTGCAATTGGACCATTCAATTTGGCCTGATAAATATCTTGTTGTGCTTCACCAGCGGTACCCACTACCCACACTCCGGCTTTTTGGATCTCGGTTAAAGTTCTGGCCAAATTAGTGACCTGTATCAACGGAATCACTTCTGCCGCACCACAAGCGACTTTACTAACCGTACCGGTAATTTTGGCAGACTTATCTTTAGGTACTATCACCGCATGCACACCAGCGGCATCAGCCGTACGCAAACAGGCGCCCAAATTATGTGGATCAGTCACCCCATCCAGTACCAATAAAAAGGGCACCGATTCACGTTCGATAATACGATCCAAGTCCTGTTCATTTAACTGCTTGCCCGGTTTAGCGCGGGCCACAATGCCCTGATGTTGCTCACCGTCGACTTTATCATCCAGGGTTTTACGCTGACAAAACTGCACTGCGATGCCAAAACGTCTAGCTTGATTGACTATTTTTGTCAGCCTTTCATCATCGCGGCCCTTAAGCACGAATAATTCAATCAATCTTTCCGGTTCACGCTCAATAACCGCTTGTAATGCATGTAGGCCATATAGCCATTCTTGTTGAGCCATTTATTTTTTCCTTGTGGATTTTCTAGCGGTCGATTTCTTTTTAGCTTTTTTAGCTTCTGGCTTAGCTGCTTTATTTTTTGCGGGTGATTTGCGTGACGATTTAGACGCGGATGCCTTTTTGCCGGTTGATCTTCTTGTGGTACCTGCTTTGGCGCCTTTAGCTCTGGATTTGTTGGCCTTAGACCCGGTATTTTCCAACACAAAGTCTATTTTCCGATCATCTAAATTGACTCCAGCTACTTTAACACGCAACTGATCGCCTAAACGATATACCTGACGGCTGTTCTCACCAATTAAATGCAATTTCACTTCATCAAAATGATAATAATCATTTTCCAATGCAGTAATATGCACCAGGCCATCAATACCAAATTCAGTTAAGCGTACAAAAAAACCAAAACTGGTCACAGACGCGATCACACCATCAAAAGTATCCCCGACATGATCTTGCATAAATTCACACTTAAGCCAGTCTGCCACGCTGCGGGTCGCATCATCGGCACGGCGTTCAGTCATCGAACATTGCTCACCCAATGCCTGCACTTCTTCGGAACTATATGCGTAACCACCCGTTTTATGTTTATGGCCGTTCTGCTTATCGATTATGGCTTTAATAGCCCGATGCACCACCAAATCTGGATAACGACGGATTGGAGAAGTAAAATGGGCATAGGCATCCAAGGCTAATCCAAAATGACCAATATTATCATGCTCATAAACCGCCTGTTTCATCGAGCGCAGTAACATGGTCTGGATTAATTCCTGATCTGGCCGCCCCTGAATTTTATCCACCACCTTGGTAAAATCCTGCGGGGCTGTCTTATCTTTAATATTGTGCTCGATACCGACTTCAGCCAAATAGGATAAAAAGGCCGTGAGACGGTCGGCATCAGGTTCATCATGGATCCGATACAATCCTTCGGCCTGATGTTTTTCCAGCATTTTGGCTGCACTCACATTAGCCAATATCATGCATTCTTCAATCAATTTGTGCGCATCATTGCGCACTACGGTCACGATATGGTCGATTTTTCTATTGGCGTTAAAAATAAATTTGTTTTCTTGGGTCTCGAACTCAATTGCACCGCGAGACTGGCGGGATTTTTTCAGGCTACGGTACAAATCATGCAAATTGCGAATATGCGGCACTTGCTCAGCATAGCGTTGATGTAATTCCGGATCGCCTTGCAAAATATCCCAAACCTTGGTGTAGGTAAGACGAGCCTTGGAATTCATTACCGCTTCATAGAATTCAAATTGTTCCAGCTTACCGGCTTTGCTGATTTGCATCTCACACACCATACACAAGCGGTCTACCTGCGGATTCAAAGAACACAAACCGTTGGACAACACTTCCGGTAACATGGGGATTACTTGTTCAGGGAAATACACCGAATTTCCGCGCTCTTGCGCTTCCGAGTCTAATGCGGTTTTAGGGCGTACATAATAACTCACATCAGCAATCGCCACCCATAACCGCCAACCACCAGCATCCCGAGGCTCACAATATACAGCATCATCAAAATCACGGGCATCTTCACCATCAATCGTCACCAACGGCATGTCACGCAGATCATGACGACCTTTTTTAGCTTGTTCCGGCACTTCGCTGGTGAGTCCGTTGATTTGTGCAGTAACGCCAGCAGGCCATTCATGCGGAATATCATGGGTACGTAACGCCATCTCGATTTCCATACCCGGTGCCATATGCTCTCCGAGTACTTCAACAATTTTACCGGTGGCACTAACACGTCGTCTGGGACGCTGCACAATTTCCACCACTACCACATTGCCCTGTCTGGCGCCGGCAATATGTTCAGGCGGGATGATAATTTCCTGACAGATACGACTATCATCTGGCGTGACGACACCAAAGCCATTTTCAAAAAAGTAACGTCCCACAATGGGTTCTGTGCGCGGTTCAATGACTCGTACAATGCGCGCTTCACGCTTACCTTTATGATCGCGCTCTGCTTCTTTGACCAACACAATATCGCCATGCAGCACCATGTTCATTTGTGGCGCTGCGATATACAGATCGGGTTTACCGTCTTCACGTTTAAGAAAACCGAAACCGTCGCGATGACCAATGACCCGGCCACGGATCAAATCCATCTTATCCACCAGACCATATTTTTTCTGACGATTAAACAATACCTGTCCTTCACGCTCCATGGCACGTAAACGCCGCTGAATGCCGATCCGGCTGTCTTCGTCTTTCAGGCCAAGGATCTCCCAGAACTCCATTAGCGATAAGGGGCGTTTGTGGTCGACAAGAAGCTGTAAAAGATATTCACGGCTGGCGACAGGATTGTCGTATTTCTGTTGTTCGCGTTTAAAATGTGGGTCGTCTGATTGCGACAAATTAAAAGTCCATTATTGAGATTTGAAGTTCTAGTATAACGGACTTAGCCAATGAATGAAGTGAGTATTTTTTTGACATCTCAATTTAATGCAGCCAGACAACTGATTGACTGTGATAGACCAATAAGCCAAAAATGAACCGCATCAGCATTGTCGATAGCGACCCGATCAAGTCCCTTAGCGTCAGCAATAATATCGTGGTTACGGATTTACGCATTCGATACATCAAATTCAACAGCTCATTAACCTTACCACCGGATATATTTTTAGAAAACGATATATCCACCAAATCTCGGAAAACACTAAGAATCTAAAGGTCTGCGTGCTTTTCTCACGGCTTTGGGATGCATTAATTTAGCCAACTCGGCTAAGCAGTTTTCAATTTTTTTATGGGTCGCTTTATCGTCTGTAATGGCGTTGTATAACCAATGATAAGCATCTTCGAAATCATACGGGCTGCCATAACCATCAATAAAAAGCTCGACTAATTCAATCTGGGCTTTTTGGTTACCTAGCGAAGCCGCTTCCCTTAATAATACCACCGCGTGCTCTTTATTGGTTTGTACTAACTTACCTTGTGCATAATATCGCCCAAGTTGTTCTAGCGCGGCAGGCATACCTTGTTCAGCTGCCGCATTCATATAGTGGATACCCCGCTCGGGATCGGCATCCACACAGACTCCCCAGGCCAACATATCGCCCCATAGAAATTGATAAGCGGGTACTTTTAAGGTTTGCGCTCTGGCCTCAATATCCTGAACCAATTGACAGCGATCTTCTACCACTCGGGCTAGATGAGTGTTGTGTTCGATCATATCCAACAACTCATCTTGGGAATAAAGCTGTACTGCTTTGATCTCTTCTGCCGCAGTAACCACACTGCTGAATAAGCATAATGTTGCAAAAACTAAATAGCGCATAATCTCTATTACCTTAAGTGTCCGCCTTTTTTATCGGCAGCAATAAAGATAATTACACCGCCAATCTAATGTAAATTGCAAATTAATGCCCGATTACCCTTTACACAGGTTACACTGGCGGTTCGATAATCTTTCCTACTCACCTCGATTGAGGCCAAGCTAAGGCTTATTTGTGGCACTAAAACCAACGATATACAAAGCGCGTATCGCATTGTCTGATTTAAATCGCGATTATTATGACACCCTAAACCTGACTATCGCACAACATCCATCCGAAACTCTGGAACGGATGATGGCAAGGATCGTCGCCTACTGCATTAATGCCGAAGAATACTTGCTGTTCACTAAAGGCTTAAGTGAAACAGAAGAACCAGACATATGGTTGCGTGAATATAACGACGATATCAAGTTATGGATCGATATTGGAGAGCCCACCGCAGAGCGGATGAAAAAAGCCTCGCGCAGTGCGTCAAAAGCGCTGGTTTACAGTTTCAACTCAAAATCACCCGTATGGTGGCAATCGATTCAAAATAAAGTTAACAACTTGGATATAAGTGTCTACCAATTATCTTGGGCCGGGATTCAGCAGTTAGCGCATTTGGTTGAACGGACGATGGATTTATCCGTAACCATTACCGGCGACTCGGCTTACATTGCGGCTGCCAAAGGCGAATGTGAAGTAAGTTGGCTGGTACTGCAAGATAGCCAATAACTGCAGATAAATACATCCTCAGGATTTAATGGAAAATTCGGCATTGTTCAACAACACTGTATGTCTGCTTATCCCACAAGATAGAATGCAATGTCACAAATGTTACGCCCATTATGCTCGTTACTTCAAAAATCCGCACAAATGGCCACGCTGGGGTTACTCGTTACATTACTGCTCAACGTAACAGGCTGTGCGGTTAAATTTGTATCAGATTATGATCCAGCGGTTAAAGAAGAGATTATCCGAGTAGCGAAAGAAGTGGATCAGTTTTGGGGAGCATTGCTCGATACGGATCGAGCTCAGCGTAGCTACGACAATTTTGCAGAACAGTATAATCAGATTGAAAGCGATATTCGTGCACTGGTGATGCGCAATGAGATTCGTTTAAACAATGCAGAATCAACCCGACAAGCCCAAATCGCATTGGAATTGTGGAGTGAGGATCGCGCCTTGCACAAGCAAAACAACAATTTCAGTGATTTTGAGGCTAAAAATCATCGTCGCCAATTTACCCGGTTATTTACCACCATGGCCAAAGCTGAAGAAGCCAAAAAAATGTCCTCGGTCACCAACTCCAACGGAGAAAATGAATGAGTTTCGATATAAATCAAGTTTTAAAAGACATGACAACTGCCGTTATCGGGTGTGTTGATGAGGGTGGAAATGCAATTAAAACTGAAGTTAACGCTATTTTAACTACGGAAAAACAAGCCTTGATGGATATTGCCGAAGCCAGATTGCGCGGTGAAATAGATGACGACGTCGTGAAACGAGAAATAACGCGAGAAAAAAAGGTGGTTGAAGCGGAGCTATTAACTATTGTGGTGATGACCAAAGCCACCGCGCAACGAGCAGTGAATGCCGCACTGGATGTATTTTTTGCCGCTTTACGCAATGCCATTTAACCGCTGACGAGCGTTAGTCGCGGCTAGTACTTCTGCTATAGCTCTTAATTTTGGCGTGCACCCCCCGTCCCAATGCTTTTATATTTTTCTCGAGTAAGTCAACACCATACAAAATGGCTACCACTAGCAGTGACAACTTGATCGCAGCGTGCAAATGCCCAATGGCGATAATGACGCCAATCGCGGCCAGAATCCAGATTGCAGCCGCAGAAGTCACACCAGCCACAGCGCCATCTTTGTTCATCATAACTCCCGCGCCTAAAAAGCCGATACCGGTAATAACCTGGCCAATAACCCTTGATGGATCGATATGATCGCTTGTTAACCAAAAGGTGCTGGCCAGAAATAAATAGGTGCCGATGGTAATTAACGCAGAAGTGCGTATTCCTACAGGTTTGCCACGGAGTTGCCGCTCAAAACCGATAATACCTCCACAAAAAATTGCCGTTAAAATAGACGGCCAATCATAGGGTGTAATATCAAAAATTTGCGTCATATCCATGAGTTAGATTATTAAATAATAGTTCACGAAGTCTATTACCCATATTTAAACAGGATTTCTGCAACAGCAAGCAAAATATACTTGTTACAAAAATAAAAAAGCCCCAAACGGGGCTTTAAAATGTAAGAGGCTCAACGCCTTATATCAATGTCTATTACATAGCATTAGTACTTTCAAAGATTTTATCGGCCGAAGCAGCGACAAAACCTTTGTAGTAATTGCCATCTGCCATTTTGTAACGCTGGGCGAACTCATAAAAACAGCTGGGAATTTCTACTGTTTTGTCGCTGAATTTGACCGGCATTTTATCCGCCATGGTCGAAGACTGGGCCAGACAGACATCGGCCCCGCCCTTAATTTCGCCACCAGAGGTATTCAACACAAAACCTGCCTCTTTCAGCGCAGCATTCACCTCGGTTAACTCGTTATAGCGAGTCAGGTAATTCACGCTGACAGTAAAGTGGTTGGCCCGGTAGCCCCAGGCTGACATCCACGCGGCATATTCCGATTCTGCTAATAACGCCTGATAATCTTCGCTGCTCACTTGCCAGTGGGTGCCGGAATACAGGAAATTATCCGCACTCGTCGCACCGGCGGGCACTTGCTCTACCATTTTATGTACAATAGCTTGTAACTCAGCTGAGCATTGTTCTAACAGTAACTCGCTAATAAATACTTTAGGCTTGGTATCATCAGGATGTTCAAAGTGTTTGGCTTTAAGCTTTTTTTGTTCAAAGTCATACTGACCTTTTTCTTCATAGCCTAACGCCAAAAAGTGGGCGGCTAACTTATCCAGATTGACTTTTTCCAGATTAAAGGTCCGCAGCGCAATATGATCGTTAATAATATCATCGCCCTGGCCGAGTAACTGATGCACTTTTTGTGCTGAAGGGGTAATGGCAATGTAATCCTGCCAAAGATTGTCAAATAGGGTATCAATATTGTTATGCATGGCTTCTCTCAAACATTTACTGACAAGATTATCAGTTGCTTAATCATACAAAAAAGCACCAGAACGATATTGATCTGGCGCAACCATAATTAAAACTTCAGACCTGGGCTTAAACTGCCAGGCATGGTGACTTTATCCAACTCGACTGAAGCTACCGGATAAGCGCAGTAATCGGCGGCATAATAGGCGCTAGCACGATGATTACCGCTTTCGCCGATACCACCAAAAGGAGCAGCACTACTGGCACCGGTGATAGGCCGGTTCCAGTTGACAATTCCGGCACGGATACGGCTAAAGAAATGCTGATACAGCTCTTCGCTGTCTGACAATAAACCAGCCGATAATCCGAAAGCGGTATTATTGGCTTCATCAATTGCCGCATCGAAATCGGTATAACGGATCACTTTAAGCAATGGTCCAAAATGTTCCTCATCCGGCATATCCGCCACAATATCGGTCACATCAATAATACCTGGTGTGACAAAACCGGTTTCCACGTCTTGATGTTGCATTTCGATTAAACTGGTCGCCCCCAGGTTTTGCAATTTTTGCTGGGCGGCAATCATCATTTTAGCCGCGTTAGCAGAAATCATCGCGCCCATAAAAGGTTGGGGTTCGGCGGCATAATCACCCACCTGAATATTGGCCGTCACTTCCAGCAAGCGCGCTAAAATAGCATCACCTTGCGGATTATTTTCGATAAATAAACGACGGGAACAGGTACAACGTTGGCCGGAGGTAACGAAGGCCGACTGCACAATATCGTGCACCACCGCATCAACATCACTGGCATCTTTAACGATAAGCGGGTTGTTACCGCCCATTTCCAGCGCCAGAATTTTGCCTGGATGCCCGGCAAATTGCT
Source organism: Neptunicella sp. (assembly GCF_048268085.1). Classification (NCBI taxonomy): domain Bacteria; kingdom Pseudomonadati; phylum Pseudomonadota; class Gammaproteobacteria; order Alteromonadales; family Alteromonadaceae; genus Neptunicella; species Neptunicella sp. The sequence goes on from NZ_JBLWWF010000012.1 coordinate 23,486, forward strand.
CATGTAAAATTTTACCGGTACGAGAACTGCCAGTGAAAAACAAACCGTCAATATTGGCACTGCCAGCCAGCGCTTTACCGGTTTCAACTTCACCTTGTACCAGATTCAGCACGCCATCAGGCAAACCGGCTTTTTGCCAAAGTTGTACGGTTTTCTCTGCCACTAATGGGGTTAAATCGCTAGGCTTAAAAACAATGGTATTACCGGCTAAGAGCGCCGGTACAATATGGCCGTTAGGTAAATGTCCGGGGAAGTTATATGGCCCAAATACCGCCACCACACCATGCGGTTTGTGACGAATAAAAGCCTTGCCAACGGGCATGGCATTTTCGACTGTACCGGTGCGCTCCTGATAGGCCCGCTCTGAGATGCCCACCTTACCGATCATGGCTGCCACTTCGGTGGCTGTTTCCCATAACGGTTTCCCAGTCTCTTGCGCGATAGTTAACGCCAATTCATCTTTATGTTGTGCCAACATCTCGGCAAAACGTTTTACAAACACTAAACGCTCGTCAAAACTAAACTCACTCCAGGCGACAAACGCGGCACGGGCGGCACTGATTGCCTGCTCAACTTGGGCGGGGCTAGCAGCTTTTGCCTGCCAAAGCGTATTTTTTCTAGCTGAATCCACCGACGTCATTTCATGACCGTCACCGGACACCCATTGACCACCTATATAATGTGTTGTCATTGCTTGAATTCCTTACAGTTTAATCGGTGCAAAACGCACCATATCGCCATCCTGCACATTAAGTGCCGTGGCCGCTGCTTCTGAAATGATGAGGTACTCATCTTGGACTAACGCGGGCACAGCCACCCCACGGAAGTCAGCGATTTGCGTATTAATGATAATTTTTACTTCGGCATGCTCTGGATGACCGATCTTCACTGCCAATTTCTGACTCGCCTGAGCGGTACGGATATGTTGGACGTGGGCTTCAACCGTTGGACCGGCATCAAAAATATCTACATATCCACGACAACTGAACCCTTCCGAGTGCAATAATTGTAAAGCCGGTCGCGTTTTTTCATGCACTTTGCCGATCACCGCCTGTGCTTCTTTGCTCAACAAGCTGACATAAATCGGATATTTGGGCATTAATTCGGCAATAAAACCTTTCTGACCAATGCCAGTAAGATAATCAACCGTCGGAAAATCCAGTGAGAAAAAATGCTCTTCCAACCATTGCCAAAAAGGCGAATTACCATTTTCATCGGAAACCCCACGCATTTCAGCAATTACCCGCTCTGAAAATCGCTGTGCATGTTCGGCAATAAATAGAAAACGGAATTTAGACAAAAATCGACCATTGTAACTTTTACGTGCCTGTTCACGTAAAAACAAGGTACAAATTTCCGACACACCGGTGTAGTCATTACAGCAGGTTAAAATATCGATAGGGTTGTAGATATTTAACTCTCTCGACGTATGCACTACTTTACCCATATGGTAATGATAAAATGCATCATCCAGTCCGACCGCAGCCTGAATACCACTAGTCCCAACTACTTCATTACTGTGGGTATCTTGCATCACAAACAGGTAGCTTTCCGGCCCCGGTTTCTCAACATGATGAGTAAAAGAGCGAATCGATTGTTCGATTTTTTTATGCAGTAATTGTTCATTCACCGGCAGTGAAGTGAAACCCACTCCGGATTCCACTGCACACTGGTACAACGCCTCAAAATCGCTAGCCTGAATTGGCCTGATTACCATCATTGCTGCTTGCTCCGACACACAAATATCATTCAGCATTTACAATGCTGGCAACTGCTCGTTCAAAACGCGCTAATCCTTGTTGAATATCTTCATCCGGAACAACCAATGATGGAGCAAAACGCACTACATTAGGTCCCGCAACTAAACACATTAGCTTTTGTTGAGTTGCCGCGACCAGAAAATCACGTGAGCGTCCCTGGTATTTTTCAGTCAACACTGCACCCAATAACAATCCTTTACCACGCACTTCACTAAACACCTGGTATTTTTGGTTTATCGCTTCCAAACCTTGACGAAACAGCTGTTCTTTGCGCGAGACGCCGCCAAGTACTTCGGGAGTATTTACCGTGTCAAAAGCGGCTTCGGCAACAGCACAAGCCAATGGATTACCACCATAAGTACTGCCATGTGTACCGACTTTCAGGCTGGCGGCAATGTCTTTTGTGGTAAGCATTGCTCCAATTGGGAAACCACCACCCAGTGCTTTAGCCGTTGACAGAATATCAGGTGTCACACCTAACCCCATATACGCGTACAAGTCACCGGTACGCCCTACACCAGATTGCACTTCATCAAATATCAATAACGCATTATGCTGATCGCACAATTCACGTACGCCTTTCACAAAATCGGCTGTGGGGCTGATAATCCCCCCCTCACCTTGCAAGGGCTCCATCATTACCGCACAGGTATTGTCGGAAATTAACGCTTTTAAACTGTCTAAATCATTATAAACAGCATGATCAATAGCACCGGGCTTTGGCCCAAAACCGTCAGAGTAAGCAGGCTGTCCACCGACCGTTACCGTAAAAAAGGTACGACCGTGAAAACCTTGTTTAAAGGCAATAATTTGGTTTTTGTGCTCACCATGATGTTCCAGCGCCCAGCGACGAGCCAGTTTTAACGCGGCTTCGTTGGCTTCGCCACCGGAATTGGCAAAGTAAACTCGTTCGGCAAACGTAGCATCAACCAGTTTTTTCGCTAAACGCAAGGCAGGCTCATTGGTAAAAACATTACTCAGGTGCCAAAGCTTGTCGCCCTGCTCTTTTAAAGCCGCTACCAAATTAGGATGACAATGCCCTAACACATTAACTGCAATACCACCGGCAAAATCAATATATTCGTTGTTGTCCTGATCCCATACTCTGGAGCCAAGTCCTCGAACCGGGATCATGGCTGCAGGGTTATAGTTAGGAACCATTACTTCATCAAATAACTCGCGAGTGACATTCATTATAACTACCTCAATCTGTTAGGTTGTCCATTCAGGATGGAAAAAATTGCCGACATTATTCCAGAAGAAAACACGCTTGTCTCCTACTAGATAATTTACAGTATCGCTTAAAAATAAAGGGATGCAGGTATAATTGCAGAATTTATGAATAACTATTAGTAATTATTTATTCTTTTTAAAGCAAATATACAGGAATAAATATATCACTTGCATAACTAAGCAGAAACTAAATTTAATCTTGTTGTTCCGCACTTTGATTAAGAGTTAAATCTAACTTGGACAGATTAGTCTGTTTGAGTAAGGCTAAAGAGCCTTTGGGCATGTTAAAGCAGCGCAAATAATCTTTTGCTTCTTCAGTATTAATTAATTTGAATTCTTTAAGGTTACGATATTTTGTGTATGCAGACGCCTGACTTAATACTTTTGCCATCGGTGACATTTCGCCAATGGGTAGTTGCTCGGCATACTCAGAAATAGCATGGCTAATATACACTCGTCGCATATCCATGCGTTTTATCATTTTACTTGAAAGTCCGGCACTGCGTTGCATAATTAGCTCACGCAAAAAATCAGCATTAGGTTTTAGCTCGCGAAGTGCGTCGTATTCCTGTTTCTTTTGATGATCTTGCGCTTCTTTCAATGCGTCACGAAGCACCAGTTCAAACAGGCGAAAATAGAGTCTGACCACCACAATACTTCCAAGGTTTTTAAACATCCCCAAGGTAAAAGCCATACCTTTGTCTTGTCCTACCAACTCAGCTATTTTGCTACAACTAATCGCTGTACCAATGGAGTTATCCCATAAACGTCCTTTAATCGACGGATAAGGATCGGTGATCTGTGGTAGCCAACGGCGCATCGCCATGGCGGGTATCACCATTTTTAAGTTTTCAATACCAATAAAACTCAATGCCATACGCAAACTTTCTACTGCAATACTCTTGCCCTTGCGATCGACACGACGGTATTTGGGCATATTAACCATTTTGATTAAGTCTTTAACTAACCAAGGCATAGTGGCAATGACCGGTTCAATCCGGCCGATTGAAGCGGCTTTAACACTGAGTATATCTAACACGTCCGGTAAGTTTTCATTAATACCCAATACTTTTCTATAGATCGTTTCTTCATCAAGTAACTCTGCGTCAAAACGAACCATTAATTCATCGTGGATATGTCCCAGCATCGAATCGAGCAGACTTTTTTTGGAACGATCATTCAATTCACGATCCCGTACCGCAATTTTCTCAATCCTCAGCAGCTCTCGTTTAGCCTTGTCTTCCGTCGATGAAGCGGCATCGGATAGCGCGTCATTTTCAGCATTGACGATATCTTTAATTTTACCAAGATCCATCATCATGGTATTGATGCGAAAATCGATGTCAGTAATGATGGGAATTGTACTACTCATATGAAGTTATATTATTTCTGATTTTTATCTTGTATCGGTATAAGTGACGAATCTTACAGTGAAATCTGTCAGATGTGGATAAAATTTATTAGTCTAATAACGCTAAACTTTTCTATATTTTTGCTATCTGTTTTAATTTCAGGAAGTTAGATAAAATCTGATGACCACTGGTAGTCATTACTGACTCAGGATGAAATTGCACCCCACACAACGGCATCTGTTTATGCTCTATTGCCATCACTGCCTCGGTTGAACCATCCTGATAGACCGTTCTGGCCGTGATAGTAAAGTCATCCGATATACTATCGGGCTGTAAAACTAGCGAATGATAACGGGTGGCAATAAAAGGATCCGGTACCCCTTCAAACAAAGCCGATTGACTGTGTTGCACTTGCGAGGTTTTACCATGTAAGACCTGATTGGCACGTACCACCTTAGCCCCAAACACCTGACCGATTGCCTGATACCCCAGACACACACCTAATATAGGAATGATACCGGCAAAATGCTTAATGGCAGCCAAGCTAATGCCCGCCTCATCAGGAGTACAGGGCCCCGGTGAAATGACTAGATAGTCGGGAGCCAATGCTTCGATTTGGGGCAATGATAGGCCATCATTGCGATACACCTCAACCTGTTGCCCCAATTCACCAAAGTAGCGCGCCAGATTATGGGTAAAGGAATCGTAATTATCGATTAACAACAGCATAAGGGCTTCATCGTCATTAAGAACCGCTACAATTTATGGTCGTGGAATAAATCCCACTGATTGATAGACTTTACTTAATGTTTGCGCGGCTCTTTCACTAGCGGCTTCCGCGCCTACTCGCATTATACGATTTAACTCATCACGATTGTTACGCAAATCCTGATAGCGTTGCTGAATTGGCTCAATTAACGCCACTACTGCATCCGCGACATCACCTTTTAAATGTCCGTACATTTTGCCTTCATATTCTGGCACCAAATCAGCCACAGGTTTATTCAATGCACCGGAAAGTAATGTCAGTAAATTAGATACACCGGCTTTTTCTTTCGGATCAAAATAAATACGTGCCTGTTCATCTGAATCCGTTACCGCACGTTTTATCTTTTTGGCGATTTTCTTCGGTTCTTCCAGTAATCCAATAAAATTATTTGGATTATCATCTGATTTAGACATTTTCTTGGCCGGATCCTGCAAACTCATAATCCGCGCACCAAATTCCGGTATGTAGGGCTCTGGGATGGCAAATACATCACCGTACAAATTGTTCATGCGACTGGCCACATCCCGCGCCAACTCCAAATGCTGCTTTTGATCTTCACCAACAGGGACCTGATTGGCTTGATAAATTAAAATATCCGCTGCCATAAGGGCTGGGTAGGTAAATAATCCGGCATTAATATTAGAGACATTCTTAGCTGATTTATCTTTGAATTGAGTCATGCGGTTCAATTCACCCATTTGGGTGTAGCAGTTTAATATCCAGGCAAGCTGTGCATGCTCCGGCACATGAGACTGCATAAAGACGGTACTTTGTTCTGGATCAATGCCGCAAGCAATATATAAAGCCAACCCATCTAAACAGGCTTCATGTAATATTTTAGGATCCTGACGCACCGTAATCGCATGTAAATCAACCAGCATATATAAGCAGTCGTAGTCTGGTTGCATGGCAACCCACTGTTTAAGCGCTCCCATATAATTTCCAATGGTAAGTTGTCCAGATGGCTGACAGCCGCTTAAAACGATAGGTTTACTCATGAGAAATACTTCTTCTATTGGGGTTGGCAATAAACTTACCAAACAATTAAATAATTAACTTGCAGATGCCAATTTTGCACGCATTTCAGCAATGACTTGCGCATAATCTGCCTGTTCAAAAATAGCAGAACCGGCAACAAAGGTATCTACTCCGGCTTCCGCGATGGCGCGAATATTATCGACTTTTACGCCTCCGTCAATTTCTATCCGAATTTGCTTGCCGCTGGCTGTAATTATTTGCTTAAGGTGGCGGACTTTATCCAATATAGACGGGATAAAAGACTGTCCACCAAAACCTGGATTAACTGACATCAATAAAACGTGGTCGAGTCTATCCATTACATGATCCAAACAATTAAGGGAGGTGGCGGGATTAATTGCTAATCCAGCTTTACAGCCATGCTCCTTAATGAGTTGCAAACTTCGATCAACATGTTGGGAAGCTTCGGGATGAAAACTAATCCAATCGGCTCCCGCTTCAGCAAAGGCACTGATCATGGCGTCGACTGGCTGCACCATTAAATGCACATCGATAGGGGCGGTAACACCATGCTGGCGCAGCGCTTTGCATATCATCGGACCAAAAGTCAGGTTGGGTACGTAATGGTTATCCATGACATCAAAATGAATAATATCCGCACCTGCCGATAAGACATCATCAACCTCTTGGCCTAAGCGGGCGAAGTTGGCGGAAAGAATAGAGGGTGCAATAAAAAATGATGACATAAATAAACCAGCAAAATTAAAGTCTTACTTTAACTAAATTTAACCTGCTAAAAAAGCTTTGTAATTTGCACCATTAACACACATTAGGATCATACTGGTGCAAAATAGATAGAACAGGCAATTTCCCAATCACTTAAATTTGTGCCATAAAAAACTTGATACATTCTATTTATTGTATATATATCAATAAATTAAGTGTTAATTGATAAAATTTATTTGACCAATAAACATTCAGGTATTGAATTTGCTCTATCTTGGTTAATAACAATAAAGGAGACACAACATGATGAAAAAACTCAACTTAGTTCTATTAGCTGCACCATTATTAGCCGTTTCAAGCATGGCCAGTGCTGAATTTTCTACTAACTTTGGTGTGACCAGCAACTACTTATGGCGTGGTGTAACACAAAGTTCAGATGCCCCTTCTGTATCTGGTGGTTTAGATGTGACTTCTGAGTCAGGTTTATATGCCGGTACCTGGATTGGCACCATTGACTGGGGACAAGGCGGTGGTTACGAAAATGACTACTACTTTGGCTATAGCGGCGAATCTGACGGTTTTGGTTACGATGTAGGTTATATCTACTATGCCTATCCAGAACAAGAATATGATGATTCCAACTTTGGCGAACTTTATTTTAACGGTACGTTAGGCGCGTTTGGATTTGGCGTGGCTTACACTGTTAACAGCGATGCCGATGACGATGTTCCATTCGGCAAAGGCGATCTGTATTACAGTGTTAGCTATGGTTTTGAATTAGCGGATGATTATGGTCTGGGCTTTACCTTAGGTCACTATGACTTTGATGTTCCCAGTTCTGCTGGCGATGTGGATTATACACATGTACAAGTTGACTTAACCAAAGGTGATTTTACGTTCAGCGTATCTAAAGCCACTGAAGATTCTGGCGACGACGATATGAAAATCGCAGTAAGCTGGGGCGCAAGCTTCTAATAAGCCAACTGCGCTAGTTAAGTGAATATATCTATCAATCGGCACGGGTTTTAATTAACCCGATAATAATAAAGTTCTGTTATATAACAGCAATAAGCCGATTATAGATTGTTTAACTTGATATTTTTATGTGCGTTTTAAGAATTTACGATAAACCGACTCTTTTTATCGACAAAGCTTATTGTTGATTATTTGAACTAGGTTATACTAGCTGCATGGTTATAAATGCAGATCTTTTATTATGCTAAAAAAAATAAAAATGCCTATTGTCATTGCCGCTTTAATGCTGGTTGTGTCGGTAAGCTTTTCTAGCATATCTGCCCATAAACAATTAGCATCATGCCTATGCACTGACAACGTGCAATTTAATAACCGACTGCCACAAAGTCACCCGGCTAATCGCTGCGCAACTCAGCAATCTACCGTTAGCTGGTCCTCATGGTTATTTGGTAGTGGCAATTCAAGACAGTTTCACTATCTCGATTTATTAGAATTATTGTCCCGCAGCTCCGATATTGTTGAACAAACACCACATCAATCGTGAAAAAATGGTGGCGAGTTATAAAAAGTGTTGCCGCTAGCGCTGTTGGTGTACAAAGCGAAGCAAACCGTCGATATGATTTCGAACAAAAATCAATAGTGCCTTATATTGTCGTCGGCGTGATTTTTGTGATGTTATTTATTGCCTCTATTATTACTATTATCAAACTTTCTCTCACTTAATTTATGCCCCTTGGTTAGGCAATAAACGGTCATTCAGCCTGATACATTGCCAGCAATTCACCTACTTTTTTTCTGGTTTTTCCATTTTGACTGATAGTTCTGTTAACCAATAAAGGCGTCAGAGAGGCATGCTGATATAGCTGACGAGTCATTTCGGTATCATGATTACTTAACAATACATGGATACCTTTACGTTGTGCGGTCTGTTGACATAACTGCGCTAGTTTTTTTTGATCATCTAACCCAAAACCGTTACCGGCATAACCGGTGAAGTTTGCAACACCATTAGGGCTAATGGGTGCATAGGGGGGATCGCAGTAGATTACTGAACCTTTCCGTGCCCGACCAAACACTTTGGTATAAGACTCACAAATAAACGTGGCATGCTGTGCCTTATTGGCAAAAAAATACATTTCGCGCTCAGGAAAGTAAGGCTTTTTATAACGACCAAAAGGCACATTAAATCCGCCAGAAAGGTTGTAACGACATAAGCCGTTATAGCCATGGCGATTTAAATATAAGAACAATAGTGAGCGATGATAACTGTCTGTACTGAGATTAAATTCTGCGCGTAACGCATAGTAAGCGTCAGCCTGATTATTCGATGGTACAAAATATTTCTGTGCATCACCAATCAATTGGTCGGGCTGATGTTTGAGATGGTTATAAAGATTAATCAGATCGGGATTAATGTCATTCAACAAATATTGGTCATAATCTGTATTCAGAAAAACCGAGCCGGCTCCAACAAAGGGTTCAATCAATTTTCGACCTTTGGGTAATAGCTGCCGAATGGCGCCCATCAATGTGTATTTACCGCCTGCCCACTTTAAAAATGCACGGCTACTATTATTCTTCATTGTTAAACTACTGACTGACCCCGATTTAAGTTTGCGATTGTACCCGAAACAAATGGGTCTGTTGATCTTTTAGTTGGCGCTAATTTCTTGATGAACTTGCTGTGCCGATTTGGCAAAAGGTTCTTCTTTTCGCACGGATTCGGGCAACTGCTCTGCGGCCAGCCGCGCTTGTTCAATAGTGTGGAAAAATTGATTCAACACGACCACGTACCATGTCCCACCGTAACGCTGAGTCTGATAAATCCAAACCTTGCCCTCAAATTGATTATCCCGAATATATTCATCGAGGACTGAACGGCTACTCATACCTGATAATTGCAGATAAAAGCCATCGTCACTATGACTTAACAAAAGTGCTTCATTAAAAGAATAGGTTGATGTTTGCTCTTCAGTGATGACGTCACGTTGAGGAAGCTGTTCCACACTAACGATATCTTCTACCGGATAATCAATGGCCCCTTTTTCTTCACTCTGGGCCATTTCATCGGACTCTGTAAGTTCCGTGTTATCCGACACCCCCTCAACCAGCAGCTCATTATCTGGATTATCTGCGTTATCTGCGTTATCTGCGTTATCTGCGTTATCTGCGTTATCTGCGTTATCTGCGTTATCTGCGTTATCTGCGTTATCTGCCAGAATTTTATCCCGATTTGATTCCAGTTTCGCAACCGCATTGGGCCAATCAGTCACTAAAAGTTGCTCACTATCTTCGGCGTCAGGTACGCTATCAGAGGGTAAAGTATTCTCATCACTATTTGACGTTGCTGGAGGTTGGCTTTGCTCGATCTGTTCAGTTAACGACGGTTGAATGGCAACTGGTTGGGGAGCCGGTTCGAAAAACATCGAGTAGACGTCATTTATCAATACTTCGGTCTGTTTCCCATATTGCCATTCCATTAATCCCACAAAACAGCCTAAAAACACCATCGTAATTAACATTTTCGCCCACCAAAAACTTAAAATTGGGCGCTTGTAAATGACTTTATTGCGCTGCTGGATGCGCATTTCAAATTGCTGTCGCTTCTCGCGGATCAAGGCTTCCAGCTCCGACTCGGTATGCAGAATTTGTTGCCGATTTGCCGGTAATGAATGATGACTAAGCAGTACCGGCTGATCACTATGATTGGTAGGCAACCACGACTTGGCCTGCTCTGCCCACTCATGCTCGGCAAACAATAGAATATTCATATGATGACGTTGGCGGGCAAAACGATTTTGCAGCACCAAATCCCATAATTCGAGTAAAACCGGTTTAGGAAGGCAATCGGCCTGAGTCACCGCGATTAAGATAAATTGTTCTTGATTACCCAAGGCACGAGGCAAAATTTCGGTAAGAGGGCGTGAGTAGTCAATACGTAACTTACCCACTAACTGCTCAACAATGCGCTGCCGGTATTGAGCAATGGTTAACTTATTCGCAGCCCCTAGATAACCAATATTAGCAATATCACTTTTCTTAGCCAGATAAGATTCAACAAAATCACGCTCAATACTAACCCCTTGGCCACTCACAAAAATCAATTGCGACGAATAGGTCACTAAATGATCCAGTCGGTTGTGTAGGTCGGTATAACCATTTAGGTCAATATGATCTTGCATGTTAAAGCCCGTATCCAGCCTGTTTAAAGTACTTCACCACTAATAGTGATCAGTTTAGGATAGCTTTCAATGTCTCTTCTGTCAGTTCGGTGACGACCGCTTTACCAATCCCTTGGGGAATGATAAAGCGTATTTTTCCTGCTTTAACTTTTTTATCGCGCTGCATATGCGCCATAAATGCGGAAAAATTCATTGCTGCTGGCGCAAGTAAAGGCAAATCAAATTGCTGCAATAGCTGTTGTATGCGCCAAACTTCTGACTCTGATAACCATCCTGTGTGTTTTGCAGCCAATGCAGCAAGATTCATACCAGTAGCGACCGCCTCGCCATGCAACCAATTCCCATAACCTTGTTCCGCCTCGATAGCATGCCCAAAGGTATGTCCCAGATTAAGTAAAGCACGGAGTCCTTGCTCAGTTTCGTCCAATGCCACCACTTCGGCTTTAATTTCACAGCTACGCTGAATGGCATGTGCCAGCGCATCAACGTCTTTGTGCTTAAGTCGCTGAGCGTTCTGTTCCAGCCACTGGAAAAACTCAGCGTCATAAATAATTCCGTATTTAATCACCTCAGCCATTCCTGCAGCAAATTCACGATCGGGCAAGGTTTTCAGCGTAGAAATATCAATGAGCACCGCTTGTGGCTGATAAAATGCGCCGATCATATTTTTACCTAACGGATGATTAACCGCCGTCTTGCCCCCTACGGAGGAGTCGACTTGTGCCAACAGTGTGGTCGGTATTTGAATAAAAGGGATGCCACGCTGATAACATGCGGCTGCAAAACCGGTAATATCACCAATCACGCCGCCTCCTAAAGCGATAAGGGTCGTATCACGAGCTGCGCCAATGGTGAGTAACTGACTCATAATTTGCTCAAAACTACTTAAGGTTTTGTATTGCTCACCATCAGGTAACACAATCCAGTGACAATCGAGATTAGCCAACAATCCTTCAATGAGATCACCATACAATGGTTGAATGGTTTGATTAGTCACTACGACGACTTTACTGGTGGTTAAGTGTTGAGTCAGCGTATTAGGGTGTTGAAGCAAGTCGGAGTCGATATGGATAGGGTAGCTACGCTCACCCAAATCTACCGTTAAAATAGTCATGAGCGAAGCACCTCTATCGGGAGAATAGTTTACTGATTAATTTTTTCTATAATTTGATTAGCAACCGCACGGGCACTTTGATCATCGGTTTGTACCACATAATCTGCCACTTCTTCATATAGTGGGTTACGCTGTTCCGCTAAATCAATTAATACCTGTTCGGGATCGTCCGTTTGCAACAAGGGGCGTCTTTTATCACGCTGGGTGCGGGCAACTTGTTTCTCGATGGTGGTTTGTAAATAAACTACAATACCTCGAGCAGACAAACGGTTACGAATGCCTTTACTGATGATAGAACCACCACCGGTAGCTAATACGATACCTTGTTTGTCAGTGAGATCGGTGATGACACCTTCTTCTCTGATACGGAATCCTTCTTCACCTTCCAAATCAAAAACCCAAGCAATATCGGCACCAGTGCGGCGTTCGATTTCCTGATCAGAGTCATAAAATTCAAGATGAAGTTCGTCTGCGAGATGTCTGCCAATCGTGCTTTTACCTGCACCCATTGGTCCGACTAGAAAGATATTACGTTTTTCGGCCATATTCGTTTATGTACACAACTCTTAATTAATTAGTGATAGTCCAAACCCAAGTCGTTTTCAGGGGCGGGATTATCTCAGCTAAAACAGGATTTATGCAAGCATTGATGACTTTAGAGAGGAGCAAAGCACGAAATAGCCTGGATATTGATGAAATTTCCATCAATATCCAGACAGGTAATTGAATATTACAGCGAGTCAGTGATTATTTTTGGGGTAACAAATATCAGTAATTCACGTTTTTCGTTGATATTTTGGTTTTTCTTAAATAAATGCCCCAGTAACGGAATATCACCTAATACTGGTACTTTAGTGGTGGTATTTGTGGCATTACGCTGGAAAATACCACCCAATACAATGGTTTCACCATTTTCGACCAATACTTGGGTACTGATTTCCTGAGTATCAATTGCCACTGCCGGTCCTGTCGACGTTTCTACTGTGTCACCGCGCGTATCCTGAGTGATAACTAAATCCAGAATAATCCGATTATCCGGTGTAATATGCGGCGTCACTTTTAAACTTAATACCGCTTTTTTAAACTCAACGGATGTAGCACCACTTGATGTCGCTTGCACGTAAGGTATTTCGGTACCTTGTTCAATATAAGCATCATGCTGATTGGCCACGGTCAGTCGTGGACTGGCAATAATTTCGCCCTTATTTTCTTGCTCCATGGCGGACAACTCTAAATCCAGAATTGTACCGTCAGCTAAGCGAGCAATATTAATTCCAAACCGTCCGGCCGCTCCTGTGACTGGTAAATTAACGTTCAATCTATCAGTCAGCGACGGAATGGTGCCTCCGCCAATAGTCTGCGCTCCTTCCAATGAACCGGAATAGCCATCTGAACCTTGCTGATCGCTAACCCCCCAACGCACACCTAGTTCATCAGTCACATTGTCCCGTACCGTTACCATACGAGACTCGATTAACACTTGTTTAACCGGAATATCCAAGGCATTGATCATGGTTCGGGCTTGTTCGATAGAATCGGCGGTATCTTTAATAAGCACAATATTAGTCCGCTCATCCACTGACACCGTCCCACGAGAACTCAATATACCACCTTCGGTAGACTTAAGAATGGTGGCAATATCAGCCGCTTTAGCATAATTAATTTGGACATTGGCAGAAATCAATGGTGCCAGTTCGGCCACCTGCTGTTTGGATTGCAATTGCTGAGCTTCACGAGCTGCCAGTTCTTCTGCCGGGGCAATTAATAAGATGTTACCTTGCAGACGTTTATCCAAACCTTTAATTTTCAGAATCATGCCTAACGCCTGATCCCAGGGTACATCGGTTAAACTAATTGTTACGTTACCCGTAACCGAATCGGTGGTTACCAAGTTAAAGCCATTTACCTGAGCAATAATCTGTAATACCTGGCGTACCGGCACATCCTGAAAATCCAACGAAATAGGCGCACCTTCGTACTCAGACTGGACATTACCATTACTATCCGCCACAACCTCAGCCACAGGCTCAATTTCGATCATCAGACTGTTGTCAGTCACCTGCTGTAAAAAAGCGTAATTACCTTCAATATCAAACTCTACTCGAGCACCGGTTTCATCCTGAAAGGTTTCCAATTGCGACACATTGGTACCAAAATCCAGTACATCCAAGGTATACAGGTGCTCCTTAGCCACTTCAACACCCGGTAAACTCACTTTCAATTTACCATCCTGTTTAGCGACGTGAGCGCCAGATTCGGGCTTGTCAAAGGTAAACACCGCGCTTGCTCCACCACTTTCAGTGCGGTGAAAACTAACATCGATTAATTTATTCTCTAAAACGGATGCCGCCACCTCTGCCGGATCAACCAATTTAACATCGCCTGACTCGTCCTGAGCCATCGCTTGATAGGCTATTAAAGACAAAACCAATAAAGACATCCAAGTCCAAACTCGGTTAGATCTGTTTAATTTTTTATTAAAAATGTACCGCTCAGACATTATTTTTCTCTCCTGCCGTTGAAGACCGGGTCAGTTTGGCTTCTTTAGTTTGCCAACAACCAGTGCCATCTGGCAGCATTTCAGTGATGAAAACTGCACCATGTGTTATTGATGTAACGCGCCCAAAGAACAAGCCAAGATGATCCCCGACTTTAACTTTATGCAGACTGCCGTTATTGGTTTGTATCAACGCCCATTTATCGCCTTTGGCGGTGAATGACCCACGAATTTCCAGGGCATCAATACCAAAACGTTCCAGAGGTTGTTTTTTACGTTTGAAGTCCGGCTGCAAACAATTTTTTTGCATTGTTTCCGGCACTTCGGTCACTTCCGAGCTTAAACGCTGAAACGGACTACGTTTATCTTGCGCCTGATATTCAAAAACCGGCATACGTTTAAATTCAGGATAAGGCTCAACTGTAACTGATGTATTTGCTTTAATTTCATCAACATGCAATTGCAAATCGGAAATATCAGGCTGACAAGCAGCTAACAGCGACGCACTGCAGACGAGTAACCACTTTTTCATTTCGCGGCTCCTCCTGTGGTTGCGGTTCGATATGTCTTGGCTTGAAGGGTTAATTTCAAAACATCGCCATCTTGCTTAATCGAAAAATCATGTACCGTTACAATACGAGGCAATGCCGCGACATTGGAAACGAATCGTCCAAATTCGTGATAGGTACCTTCCACTTCCATCTGAATGGGCAATTCGGTGTAAAATTCTTTAGGAATTTCCGGCTGCCAATTAAGCAACTTAAATTTTAACCCCGCAGAGGTACCAACATAAGTAATATCATCCAACAATCCTGGCGTTTCATCACTGGTAGGCAGGGATTTAAGCATCGAGGAAAAGTCTTGCTGCAATTGTGTCAATTGTTCCTGATAGGCTTGTAAATTGGCTGCAATACGATATTTAGCTTCGTAATTACGTTGCAATTCAATCTCGTTGGCTTGCTCCTTTTCCCATACTGGTAATTTATCGTCAATCAACAAGTAATAAGACAACACACCAATTAGGATAGCTTCAACCAGAGCTACGACAAATTTTACTTCAAAAGGCCAACTCGCAATCTGTTCAAAATCAAGATCGTTCATTTCCTTTAGTTTAGCGAAATCAAATTTCATTTTTTGCCCTCCTCCGCAACGACTATTTCAGGAGAAACGCTGTGACTGATGTAAAAAGTCAGTTTGAAGTCGCTGACAGCACCACTATTACTGGTATTTGACACAATAGAAGATAAATCTTCACGATCAAAAACCGTTGAGTTTTGCAACTGACGCATGAATTCAGCCAGTCGGTTATTTGACTCACTTTGTCCTTCCAGCTCAATTTTATTTTTAGTCCGCACAAAACTTTTGAATGACACACCGGCCGGAACCAAATTGGCCAACTCATTAAGAATATGCGGTGCCACATTACGGCTGGCTTGTAATTGTTCAATGAGTGCCATTTGCTGTTCGATGGCATTTTTACGGGCTTTAATATCTTTTATTTCTGCTATCTGTTTATCCAGTCCATTGATCTCATTTTGCAGATAGTTATTTCTAAAGCGTTGATTATCAATCAGGCTATCCACTCCAACGCCGACAAACCAAAACAATCCAACTACCACAATAGCCACCAGACCTAATATGCCTAAATAGTCTTTTTTCTGTTTCTGGCGCAATCCTTCACGCCATGGTAATAAGTTTATATGTGCCATGGTGCAAATCCTCTGCTGGCCAAACCGGCAGCTAATGCCAATTGAGGGGCAAATTTTTCAACTCCCTGCTTAGTGGCTTTTTCACTCACCGTCATTTGAGCGAAGGGATTGAAAACATCAACTTGCATGGCTAATTCTGCACTCAATTCTTCAGCCACACCTGCAAGTGCGGCCCCACCTCCACTAATTAAAATCCGTTTAGGCTGTTCATGACGGGTGGTAGACACATACATTTGAATCGCACGACCAATTTGCTGACTCAAATTACTGATAAAAGGCGGCAATACGTCCTGGCGCCAAGTAGATGGTAATTCCTCGTTTAACAATTGTTGCTCTGCCTCTTGCTTGTCCAGTGCGTGAATGATGGCAATGTCCTGCAGTAACGCGTCCACCCCAAAATTATGCTCTTTGGTATAAGCAACCCGCTCGTCATCAAAGACACTGATTAGTAACTGGCTAAAACCGATATTAATACAGCATAAAGGAGCCGCCTGACCGTCTTCATCCACCTCAAATGCGCCAAATTCTTTTATGGCATTACCTAAAGCGTATCCTTCAACATCAACTACTTTTGGCTCAAACTCGACTTCTCTTAACAGGGTTACTCTTGAATCAACCATATCGCGGTGTGCTGCACTAAGCAGCACATCGACCTTTTCAGAATGAGCGGCACTTGGACCGAGCTCTTCAAAGTCAACGTAAACTTCATCAAGGGGATAAGGGATTAAACTATCGGCTTCAATTTCTATCTGGCTTTCCAATTCAATATCGCTTTGGTCAGGATCCATAAACACCACTTTGGAAATAACAGTAGAACCGGATACCGCCACTGCTACATCTTTTGATTTTATTTTAAGCGCCAGTTTTACTTTACGAATGGCATTACTTACCGCATCAAAATCTTTTATATCCCGATCGACAAATGCATTACCAACAATCGCCTCACAAGCAAAATCCTGTACACTACAATGCTCTCCATCCTTGCCTAACAGCACGGCTTTAACATAACGCGTACCAATATCCAGACCTAAAATCTGTGGTACTTTCTTACTAAAAAGATCTTTTAACACTATGATGTCCCACGGCCGATTAGCTTAACTTATTACCATTATTAACTATTTTTCCTTTAAAAAGGGTTCTAATAAAGGTACATAGGTATAAAATATAAATCATTTCAACAAATTTGCGCTGTTATCATCTATTTTGTGAAGTATCTCAAACCCTTAATAATCATATTGTTGGTATCTGTATTACTAGGTATAGCGACTATCGCTTCGTTCTACATTTACCTGAAACCTCAATTGCCTAGTGTCGACGTTTTAAAAGATGTCCACTTGCAAACTCCTATGAAAATTTATTCACAGGATGGCAAGCTGATCTCCCAATTTGGGGTAAAACGGCGAATTCCCCTATCAATTGAACAAATTCCACCGCAATTAATCAATGCTGTATTAGCCACCGAGGATAGTCGATTCTATGATCATCCGGGTATTGATATTATCGGCGTTTTCCGCGCAGCCGTTAATTTGATTACCACCGGTGAGAAAGGCCAAGGGGCCAGTACCATTACCATGCAATTAGCTCGGGGGTTTTTCTTAACCCGGGAAAAAGCTTATATCCGTAAAATTAAAGAAATCTTTATCGCCTGGCATATTGAACAAGTACTGACCAAGAATGAAATTCTTGAGTTGTATATGAATAAAATCGAACTGGGCCATCGTGCCTTCGGTTTTGGCGCCGCCGCACAAGTGTATTACGGCAAAGAGGTAAATGAACTCAATCTGGCACAAATCGCCACGCTAGCCGGATTACCTCAAGCCCCGTCAGTACTTAATCCTATCAGTCGCCCCGAGCGTTCTTTAGCCCGGCGTCGCATTGTCCTGTTACGTATGCTGGATGAAAACTATATTAATCAACAACAATTCGATCAGGCATTACAACAGCCGGTTACCGCTAAGTTACATGGCGCTGAAATCGAATTGCATGCACCTTATATTGCCGACATGGCCTATAACGAGATGATTGAGCGCTATGGTAAAGAAGAAGCCGAAACCCGTGGTTTTAGCGTTTACCTCACCACCCCGTCTGATTTGCAACGGGATGCGCAGCAAGCCGTAGTCAGAAACCTGCATGATTATGATGAACGCCATGGTTATCGCGGCCCAATTCGTCAATTATGGCAAGAACCTGAAGCTCCCCAAGCTGCTGAAACAGAAAATAGTGATACATTCCAGGATGACTCTGCTAACCATGATTCGTTGTTAGCCAATACCACACTGGCCCAGCCCAGCAATGCCTGGTCGGAAGAGCAGATGCTGCAAGCACTTAATTCACAAATAACTTATGCGCCATTAGAGCCGGCGATTGTCACTCATACCGAAGAGCGCTCAATTCAGGTCTTTAATGCCCAAGGGCAATATTTGGATATTGATTGGGACGGTATTGCTTGGGCTCGTCCTTTTATTAATGATTCTAGACAGGGGCCCGACCCGCAAGTCGCCACTGACATAGTTAGCACCGGCGCACTAGTTTATATCCGTAAACGGGACGATGATTCTGGTCAATGGCAACTGAGCCAAATCCCAGATGTCAGTGGTGCCTTTGTGGCGCTTAATCCTGAAAATGGCGCTATTCAAGCATTAGTTGGTGGGTACAGCTTTTATCAAAGCCAGTTTAACCGCGCGACGCAAGCAAAACGGCAGGTTGGTTCGAACATCAAACCATTCGTTTATTCAGCCGCTTTAGATGCCGGTTACACCTTAGCCAGTGTGATCAATGACGCCCCGATCAATCAGTCTGACCGTGATTCGGGCACCGCCTGGCGTCCTCAAAATTCTGATCATACCTACGATGGCCCCATTCGCATGCGGGTCGGCTTGGGTAAATCAAAAAACATGGTATCGATTCGATTACTGCGCGGGGTAGGACTGGACAATGTGATTCAACATCTTGCCCGCTTTGGTTTTAATCCCAAAGAATTGCCTCACGATGAAACCTTGGCAATTGGTTCTGCATCGTTAACACCGATGGAGGTTGCCACTGGTTTTGCCATTATCAACAATGGGGGGTTTGCGGTAAAACCTTATCTGATAGAGCGAATTGAAGATTTACAGCAGCAGAAAGTCTGGAATGCCAATCCCATGGTGGCCTGTCGCAGCTGCCGTAATAAACCTCTGGATAGCTTGCCAGCTGAAACATTGCCAGAAGGAATTGAAGCTCCGCAAGTCAAATTAGCACCGCAAGTACTGGATTCACAAAATGCCTTTCTGGTCACCGAAATGATGCGCACCGGTTTACGCGCCAATGGTAGTTGGACCTATAAAACCTATTGGCAAGGTACCGGCTGGCGAGCACGCAACATTTTACAGCGCGAAGATATCGCCGGTAAAACCGGAACGACAAATGATGCCAAAGATACCTGGTTTAGTGGTTTTACTCCCGATTTAGTTGCCACTGCCTGGGTTGGCTTCGATGATATGAGTCGCTCATTGGGTCGCACCAGTCCTAACCAATACCTGTTAAACAAAAACCCTGAAAAATATAACTGGTTAGGTAACGCCATGGTCGGTGGTGAAGATGGGGCCCGTGCTGCTCAACCTGCATGGATCCGTTTTATGCAAAAAGCCTTACAAAACGTACCTGAACGTCCCTTTTATATTCCTGAAGATATTGTCACCGTGCGTATTGACCGTACCACCGGTAAATTAACCCAGCGTACTGACCATACATCACGTTTTGAATACTTTAAAAAAGGCACTGAACCCACTCAATATGTGCGTGAGGACGAACTGGTTGACCCTTATTTAGAGCAACAAGGTCAAACGCAGCAAGAACCGGAAGATATTTTTTAACGAGTAAATGTAAGGTGTGTTCAATCGTCCAGATAAATAAAGCTTATTGATGCTAAAAAATATCCATGGTTCTTTCAATAAACCAATAGCTGGACAACACACCGACACTAAGCGGCACATATCGCATAGAAATTAGCGAATTATTTGCAAAATATTTTTTCCCTATTTTGCAAATCATCAAAATACAAATGACAAACAGGAGTTGGCCCAACTCAATCCCTACGTTGAAGAAAAAGAGTGAGATCGGGATTGAGTCTTCACCTATCCCAATATCATTTAACGCGGTCGCAAAACCGAATCCGTGTAACAAACCAAATCCAAATGCAGCTAGCCAGGGCCAGCGATGAATAGTCCCGACTTTTCCTTTTTGAGCCTGAATAACTTCTGCTGCGAGAAATGCAATAGATAGTGCAATAGACGCTTCTACCGGTGCTGTCGGGAGATGAACCCAACCTAATGTTGTACCTATTAGTGTAATTGAGTGTGCAATGGTAAAAGCGGTAATCGCCCCTAACAATTGTCTGCGACTTTTAATTATCAGAATAAGGCAAAAAACAAATAAAAGGTGGTCAATGCCCGCAAGTATATGGGTAACGCCAAAACCTAAGTAAGTTTTAGCTGCAATCCAGCCGTGTCGTTTAATTGGAATGTGAGCATAAGGTGCTGACCCTAATATGCGTAATGTCAGTCCTTCGCCAACTAAAGGCTCGTATTGAAGTAGCGCATCCGTTAGGCTCGCTTCAAGATTTTCAATATAAATTGTTTTACCAAGCAACCCACCATCACACTGACTTCGCCAAGTTTGAACTGCTGCACCTTTAACTTTTGTTGTACGCACCATTCCGGTGATATGGCATTCATGCGGAAGAATAACATTGAGATTCAAACGCATATCTCCTTGAGCCGGGGTTTTCCAAAGGAAATCATAAGTTGTCGATGTGATTTCACGAACATCAAGATAGGCAGGGCGAACTTCATGGGCTGAGACGGTAGAAGCGAAACCAGTGAAATAAATTAACACTGCCAATAACGAGTACGCCCTCACGTTCATTACTCCGTATTCCCAGAAAAGCGATGCGAATCAGTTGACGATATACTCCCTTGCATGGTCGATGTCGGCCAATCAACTTCTACCGAATAACGTTGACGAATTCGCGCTAAATAGTTCTTGGCGGCTTCCTCTCTTTTTGCTTCTATCCAGTCTACTTTCAGTTTGTCTTTGATTTCACTAAATTCAGGATCGATAGACGGTTCGCGTTGCGTAATAAATACGAGGTGAATACCCAAAGGTGAAGATACCGGACCAAACCATTTACCTTCCACACCAGCAAAAATACTTGATGCAAAGTTTTCTCCAAATAACGAGCTAATGCGTTGCTTGGATAAATGTGACAATTTTGCCGGTATCACTGATGGATCGCCCATTGATTCAGGCTTGGCACCGGCTTGCAGGTTTAACAAACCTTGCTGCGCATCTGAGATGGCTTGCTCTCCTCTGAGATCCTGACTAATCAGAACGTGACGAAAAGATATTCGCGCGGGAAACCGATATTCCAACCGTCGTACTTTAAACCAGTCTAACAATTGAGCATCACTAGGGTCTTCACTGGAAGCGGTATCTTGCGCAAGAAAAGTTAACTTTTGCTTCATTCGTCTTCGAACTATCGTGTCATCTTCATCAAGACCAATTGCGATTGCTTCTCGATAAAATACCTCTTCGTTGACGAAGTCATCCACTAACGCACGTAACTCTTGTTTTGATGGTAAACGACCGGCGACGAGACGATATTGATTAGATATTTGTTCTATTTGACCTTGAGTAACGACTATTTGTTGTGTTGCGCCTGATTTTTTCGCTCCGTTGATAAACAAGTTGAGTATAAATAATAACAACGCTATGAGCATAAATTGTAAAATGGGCTCTCGCAGCATTTTCGCAATAATACCACCAGCACGATTGCGATTATTCATCGGCAGGCTCAAACCAAATGGGTGACGTATAAGCGCGTTCCTGCACTGTTTTAGCAACATTAGGATTAGGTTCACTATTTGCGCGTATTGCATCCCATGTAGACCAACGACATGTTGGGTTTTCTAATACACGGGCATAGTAAAATGCTCTTTGCGCAGCATCGAATTCAGGATCCAGCCACTGTGCACGTAATTCAGCATCACCTACTCCTTGAGTCATTTCGCAGGTCTGGGTATTAACTGCTGCGCCATTATCCGCACAACGGTGGGTTTCGGGATTGATCGATCCATTATCGGAACAGGCAACATCGTAAACTTTTTCATGAGATTGCCCCTCACTATCCAGCCAGCCCTTAATAATTTGCACACGTTGTAACGGGGCGGAATTAACATCACGAATAGCCATCACCACAAAATTGAGGGGCGTGTTGGTTACATTGACGATTTCTCCCCCCATAGGTACGCCGTTGGCGTAAAGTCGTGCCAGTCCTTCAGCCGTGGTTAAATCATCTGCATTCAGGTTTTTCCCGGCGAACAGTCGAACTTTTATTCTTGGCCCTGTCGTACTAAAGGTTTCTTTGCGACGCATAGCCGAAAACAATGACTCACGGGTATTCGATTCCGCCCAAACACCAGCCAGACCAGCTGAGCCCCATGCCAACGTTAAACGCGAAGGTCTGCCATCCGCATAGTATTCATTCCAGTCTTTAAATTCCGGGCCGGGAACTGAACCTCTTTTTGCAGGTGTTCCGTCGAGTACACCGGCCTTAGAAAAATAATTATCCTCTTCATAGGGCCCGGCTGAATCATGACCATCGCTCCCCGAAACGAAACCCAATTTATAGGGATTTACACCCGTCGTATTTTCAATCTCCAAACCGCGTTTAAGCGCATCTCTCACATAGCCGCCTGCAAATTTAGTGATAGGTTTCAAGGACCCAATATAAGAGGTCATAAGTTCAAACCCGGCAAACTCATCGTTGGGAGAAAGTAATGGCATCGTCTCCGATTGCCCCTTCACTTGCGACACTTCTACTAAAGGTTCATTTCGAGCGCGCAATTGAGCGTATGCCTCATCAATTGGCTGACCATTCCACATGGTTCTTTCAAACATGGTGCCGTCAGAAGCATTGGAGTTATGTGGTATAGCCAATGAATCGATTCCCTGAGCACGCAGTTTATCCAACCAACGCCACAAGTCTTCAGGATTTTGCGAATCCAGAGCAGTGTATGGCAGTTCTGGTACCTTATTATTGGCAAAGATAACATTACGGTGCAGATTTCGCTTACCGGGTAATGAGGTAAATTCGTATCCCACAAAGGTAGTGAATACACCGGGATTATTGTGCCGTTCAGCACTATCAATCTCGTCCTGCCATGCGGACTTCGTCACACGCGTATCACTGAACTCCGGCAAAACTTGACTTTCAAGCATACTATTAACAAAACGAGAAAAAGCACCTAGTACTTCTTTACGATTAGTGGAAAAAAGGTCCTTGGCATAAGGCACCTTGGAATATTCTGTACCCGGCGTCGCAATTTCAGCTAACACGCCAAGGTATTCGGCATGATCAGTCACCGCAAGAAAATCGAGAGGTGGAGAGTGCAATTTAAGGTCATAACCTAAAGGATGTTTGATGGTTTTTCCTTTAGCGTAGTTGTAAGCGTCATCCGGTGAGGTACGCACATTGAACAAGTATGCATCATATGAATGACGGGTATGGATATGAAGATCACCAAAATAGGCGTTACGTATGGGGTTGACGGCAACGGTCTTTTTTTGCGCCATCTGATTACTAGCAGGTGCGCTTGACGCAACAACGGTCTCTGATGTCGACTCAGAGTCACAAGCAGATACAATAACGCAGCTAACTATTAGGAGCGTAATGGTTCGAAGTGTGGCCATTGTTGAACGCGAATCAGCTTTTATTTTGCATATAAAAAGTGGCTTCATCATTTTATGTCCTGATTCATAAGAGATATTGGATGTCACAGTTAAAACAAATATAAAAAGGTGGGAGCGCTCCCACCTTCCGGATCCCCCTAGCTAAAACGTATATTTAGCACTGACTTCAAAGGTACGACCTAGTGGATTAGCCATCCACGGATCGTAACCAAACTCCTCTTGCGCTGGCGGTGGATCACGATCCAATATATTAGCGGCAGTGGCGCTGATAGAAAGCTCATCATTAACTTCTACGAGATAGGTGAAGTTAACCGTCACCCAATTTTCACCGTTTTCGCCGTACTGAATATCAGGTCGTTCGTCAGTAACTGCAGAAACATAGTTTATACCTAGTCGGAAATTCTGATAATCCAGTTGATAATTGATCCCCAAATTGGCCCGCCACTCGGGTGCAGCCTGTGCAAAAGTTGCAAAGTTTAAGGTGCCTAGTCTATCGTCGCCGGTAGAAACAACTACCCCATCCAATTCAGTAGAACCCGTTTTTAACTCTGTCACTTTGGTCGCGGTTAAATCCAGTTTCAAAATGCCAGTGTCAAACGGCATCTCATACTTTGCTTGAATATCAAAACCATTGGTCATTTGGCCCGGACCATTACCGTAGCGGGTCGAGATGGCTGAAAACGCGCCAATGGCGCTCATTCCCACCGTACAGCCGTTGCTAAAGGTCACACGATTTAACAAAGGTTGTTCATTTGCGTCACAAGTCGTAATTGTGCCACCTTCACCGTTAAAAACCAGACTGGCAACTTGATTAGGATCCGCGACTTCACCAATTTGATCTTTTGTCTCAATATCAAAGTAATCAACGATGAGTTGAAAATCGTGATCCTCTGAAAAACCTCGGCTTTGCCAAATAGCACCGACATTCCACGATGTGGCGGTTTCTGGCTTAAGGTTCTCATCCGTAATAAATTGTGCTGCTAGCCAATTATTTGCTGCAACCGTATACGTTCTAGCCCCCACACTTACCGCCCCAGGTATTACGCCAACAGGTGGAGTTTGATAATTGGTTCCGTAAGAACCACGGAAGATTAGTGAATCGGTTGCCCGCCATTTACCGGCAAATTTATACACTGTAGCCCCTAAGCCTCCTGAAAATTCTTCATTACGCACTGCGGCCTGAAAGTCCACTGTATCGGTGACAGGTAACTGAAACTCGGCAAATAAGGAATATTGTTCACGTTCAGCGGCGTCAGCTGGATCCGGCGCAAAAAGCACATAGGGACCAGGGCCATCGGGTGTACATCCTCGGAAATCGGGATCGGTTGTCGATACCGGATTAGCTTCAAGGTTGGGTGATCCTTCACCATTTGCACTAGTGTAACCATCTGGCCAGGCGCAAGGTGTACTACCATCCATGAAAGGACTGTCAACTTTTTCTCGGCTAGAGAAATTTCGGTATTGTAGGCCTGTTGCCCACTTAATTTCGCCACCCGGCAATTCAATGCCTGAACCTCCATTAAAAACTAAATCGAAAGTGAGGCTATTACTAACGGTTTCTATCGCGCGTTGGTCAAAGAGCCAACGAGTTAATTCTTCGTTGTTTTCACTGC
Source organism: Neptunicella sp. (assembly GCF_048268085.1). Taxonomy (NCBI): domain Bacteria; kingdom Pseudomonadati; phylum Pseudomonadota; class Gammaproteobacteria; order Alteromonadales; family Alteromonadaceae; genus Neptunicella; species Neptunicella sp. The sequence goes on from NZ_JBLWWF010000012.1 coordinate 49,122, forward strand.
CGGAGATATAGTTAGGATTACTTAAATTTTGCATCGGGTTTTTAGCAAAAGAACTGGAGAAAGGATTCCACCACATACAACCATTTTGACCTGCCGCAGACGGATTTTGTGTACCAAATCGGCTAGGATCCAGATCAACGGCGCTACAGTTTGGTCCGCCAAAACCATAAAGCGCTTCTTGTAAACGGTAACCAATCGTATCGGCGTGAGTACTGGATGAGATTGCCTGATTAAACGTCAGCGCCATATCAAACCCGATATCTTTAGCCCGCCCTGCCCAGTCACCCAATTCTCCGTTGAGCACAGCAGATACCCGCCAAACCTTATTCTGGATATCATCGGCGACCCCATAACCATCACCACCAGAAATAAAATCATTGCCGCCGTGAGCTAATAATCGGTAGGTGAGAGGAGTAAAACCTGCTGCTGATGAAAGCCCGTTATTGGCAGCAAACTCAGCCGCATAAGGATTACTAATAGGAATATAAAACTGATCAAGCAGAGTGGGCGAAAGTGCTGGCCCCCTTATTACCGGTTGTGCCGGAGATCCCATAACTTGTGGCACTGTGACTTGTCCGTAAGATGCATCAAAATGAAAATCAATACTGTCGGTCACTTCAGCATTGAGCTGGGCATAACCTCGGAAAATATCCTGATTTTCGACCAATCGATAGAATTGAATATAATTGTAGGCACAAGTATAGGCATTGTCATAGCGCCCCCCTACCGCGGCACAAGACTCAGGCGTGAAATCGGACGCAAATCCCACAGGGGCGCCCCATTCACCATTGGCTGTCGCATCAGGAACTGACGGTAACGGCCCTCTGGCTGTCCAACCGGCGAGATTGGTTAGTGTTGACCAGGGAGCAGGATTATATCCTTCTTTGGTTGAATCGAGTGAAGCTTTAGAAAAATCTCTATCTAAGGTACTGAGACGGGAACGATGTTCATACTCCGCAGACCACATAAAATTAACTTTATCCTCGCCGAAGCCACCCAATAAGCCGATTGAATAATCACCATCAGACGAGTCAATCAATTTGTATTGTGCATTGGCTTCAAAACCAACAAATTCTTTACGGGTAATAAAATTAACCACACCACCGGTTGCATCCGCGCCATAGATAACGGCAGCACCATCTTTGAGTACTTCAGTGTGGCTCAACGCAATCGAAGGAATATTAGAGGTATTCAGGTTCATTCTGCGGCCATTGAGCAAAATAAGGGTTTTATCTGAGCCTAGGCCACGTAGATTGTAATTAACCGAACCGGTCAGTGCGGGGCCACCAAAGTAATAGGATTCCCCTGTGGTAGGCCCAGAAATAGTCAAGCTTTTAGCAAATTCCAGCGCCGATGGTGAACCTTGCTTTTCAAGATCCGCCTGATTGTAAACTTCAACGGGAAGGGCTGCATCGAGCGGGGTTCCCTTTATATAGGATCCCGTGACAATGATTAGCTCTACATCTTTCGTATCGGTCTTTGTCTCACTATCTGCTTCTTGACCCCAGCTGCAAGGAGTGGTTAAAGCAATGCCTATTAATATTGCAAGGCGGGTTTTATTACACCGTTCAATCTCCATCGTTTCCCCCTAATTATTGTTATAATTTTGTTAAGTTAATTAACATGAGAGTGAGTATTATTCCTTGTGATAATTTTGTCAATCAGATTTGCACAAACTTTGTGCAACATTGAAAGGCGGAATATCCAATGAAGTGTGGGCCAATTAACTTGAATTAAGAGCATCAAGCATGAGGGATTATCAAAATAGCGTGGTAAAGGCATTACGCCCTGGAACCTGGGAGTCCAGCTTTAATTGGAAAGAAAAGAAAAAGTATGAGTGGAAACGAGTTAACCCGTTAGGTCTTTTTAACAGCTATCGAGTTAACAAATAACTCGATAGCGTGCCGAAGTATGAATACAACACTTATTTTATTCTGCCTGTTGTGATGCCAACGCTTTTTCAACAAATTTAGTAGTTTGTTCATCACCGCGTATAAACATTTTTTGTTTTGACACATCGACAATTTGATCAATATGAATTGCCACATTTTCTGCAGTTTGTTGTTCCGGAGGCAAGTAAATACCGTCCGTTTCAAAAATTTGTGTGGCCGCATATCCACCCGCACCAGCACACAATATCAATCGAGAAGGCGATTCATCGCTAGCTAAATAGACCAGTCCAGCAGAAACACTCTCGACTGTGAGCACTTCACTGGCTTGCTGATCTATTAATCCATCCATCATTCGGGTGGCAGCACATGGCGATATCGCATTCACTTTGATACCGTACTTCTTCCCCTCAATGTCCAACACATTCATTAGACCGACGACGCCCATTTTTGCGGCACCGTAATTAGATTGTCCAAAATTGCCATACAGCCCGGAAGACGATGTTGTCATAATGATTGTGCCCTGTTGCTGTTCGCGCATGGTAGGCCACACTGCTTTAGAACAATTCGCAGCACCCATTAAATGCACATCCACCACCAACTTAAAATCATCAAGGCTCATATTGGCAAAACTTTTATCCCGTAAAATCCCGGCATTGTTAACCAAAATATCGATCCTTCCCCATTGGGCTAACGTATCAGAAACCATTTGATTGACTTCTTCAATGCTGGTGACATTAGCGCCATTAGATATGGCTTCACCACCAGCGGCCTTAATTTCCTTTACGACTTGTTCCGCGGCAGACAAGTCTCCACCTTCGCCACTGACACTACCGCCTAAATCATTGACAACCACTTTTGCTCCACGTGCCGCTAAGGCTAAAGCATGAGAGCGACCAAGACCGTTACCAGCTCCTGTAACAATAGCGACTTTTCCTTCAAATCTAATGTTCATACTGCAACCTTTATCGTTGTTCCCCCTTCACTATTGAGCGAGGAATTTAATTTCACTTGCCTATGGCAATCTCAGCCGATGTCTTCCTGTGATTACTGTTTTTCGACAATCACCTAGGTCGTTTTTCAATCAAACATTCTTCAATTTAGTTGTACTCGATACTGAATTTAAAAATATTGTGACAACATTTTATATTATCACACAGTATAATGTTAATTATTGCAATAGTTTATGTTGACATTTATTATAGTTTTGTTAAAAGTGTTACAGCTTTGTTGCTTTTAGTTGTAAGCCAAACACAGTGAACAACGCATGTACTTGCAGATGCTTTCGGGTTTCTTCGGGTTCAGGCCCACGACGGGATAGAGGAGAACTAACAATGATAAGTCTTACCAAGAATAAAAAAGCGAAATTAAGCTTATTGGTGCTTTCTATGGGATTGAGTACACACTCAATTGCACAGGAAGAAGAAGTTGAATCCAAAAAGCCGAAAGAACATACCTTAGAAACCATTGAAGTCACTGCAGAACGACGTGTAGAAAATATTCAAAAATCGCCGCTCGCTGCGTCAGTAATACAGGGTGATGAAATCAGCAAATTGGGGATTACGAAAGTAGATCAGCTACAATTTGCCATGCCCTCAGTGGTCGTCAATAACTTTGGCCAAGGCGTTGATTTTAATATCCGCGGTATTGGTAAGGCCGAGCACAATACACAAACAACTACCGGGGTTATAACCTATCGCGATGGTGTTGCAACCTTTCCTGGCTATTATACCGCTGAGCCTTACTATGACATCGCCAGAGTAGAAGTCTTACGTGGCCCGCAAGGAACATTCGCAGGCCAGAATGCAACCGGGGGGGCCGTATTTGTAAATTCGAACAATCCTGAAATTGGTGGCACTTATTCCGGTTATCTGCTCGGACAAGTCGGCAATTATCGTGACGTTGCTACACAAGGAGCGTTGAATATTCCAATTAGTGACACGTTCGCTGCTCGTATAGCGTTTAATACGGAAAACCGTGACAGTTTCTACGATATAGAAGGCCCTTACACCGGTGATGATGGTATTAGTATGCAAAGTGGAAGACTCAGTTTGCTTTGGGAACCCAGCGATTCACTATCAGTACTATTTAAATCTGACTACAATTATCAGGATTTGAGTGCTTATCCCACTGACCCTGTCAATTCGCCAAATGATATGTTTGAAACCACGGCGAACGCAGACTTGGCGGCCCGAGATAAATTTTCACGTTCAGTACTAAAAATTGATTATACCTTTGCCGGCGGTACCATTCTGCGCTCAGTTTCGGGCTATCAATCTGGTAAAAGCCTGTTTAAAGCCGATCTTGATGGCACGAGTGTTGGTATCAGGACTTTTCGAGATGAAGTAGAAGAGCGAATTTTCTCGCAAGAGCTTAACCTGATTTCACCGGATAATGACGGCTTTAACTGGATCCTTGGTGCGTACTTTCAAAATGATGATATTACATTCCCACCAGGTCAGTTCGTAACAGGGTTACCTGAGGGTAATCCGGCTACCGAATACCGACTGGAAGGCGAAAACCCCAAAGAAACCAGAGCCGTTTTTGGTCAGGTCACCCTAGATTTATCTGAAGGTCTAGAATTGCAAGTAGGATTAAGACATTCAAGAAGCAATACCGAAAACCAAATTGATATCGTTCAATATGGCCTTCCTCTAGAGAGTTACCAAAAAGCGGAATACTCCAAGACCACAGGTAAAGTATCGTTAAACTGGGATGTTAATACCGACCACTTTCTATATGCCTTTGCGGCAACGGGCTACAGACCTGGTGGACTTAACGTTAATGTAGGGCTCGGTTTGCCTGAACCTTTTGATCAAGAAGAAGTCACCAGTTATGAATTCGGTTGGAAAGCGTCATGGCTCGACGATCACTTGCGTACTCAATTGACCGGCTTCCATAATGACTATGATAATTTCCAGGTCAGAATTGGTTATCCGGATATTCCTACCTTCGCATTTCAGCTGAATACACCTGAAACCACCAAGATAACCGGTATGGAAGCGCAACTTCAGGGCGTATTTGGGGATTTCTCAATTAATGCAGGTATGTCGATAATGCGCAGCAAATTAGGCGAATTTTATGCGACAGATCCACGTGTTCCTGCACCGGGTACGACTTGTGACCCAATAAGTGGACCAGAAACCATCTCATGTATTGCTTTAGAAGGGCGTGACCAGACCTATGCGCCTGACGTTACTTTCAACTTTTCCATGCAGTATGAGTTTATGTTGGATAAAGGAACACTCACTCCTAGATTAAACTTCGGCCATGTATCCGAACAGTGGGCAACTTTATTCCAGAATGAAGCACTGGGAGATCGAATCGAAAGTCGAAATATAATGGGTGGTCAAGTTGCCTGGCAATATCAAGACTGGACAGTGACCCTGTACGCCACCAACTTGACAGATAGACGCTATGTTTCCGCTATCAATTCTGGCCTGCGACTGGCCGGCTTACCACGTCAGTATGGTTTGCGCGTGATGAAAACATTTTTCTAGTTAACGACGCACATTGCAGCCAATTCAGCTGAATTGGCTGCGTATCCTTTTATTTTTATTCAGATAGAGCCATGCAATCATATTCACTTACCGTAGATAAGTTCCTTGACCATGCTGCTAAGTGGCTAGGAACACAAGAAGTTGTTTCTGTCCATCATGGAACAGAAGTGACGCGTATTAACTATGCTCAATTGAGACAACGCAGTAATCAGTTTTCAGGGGCACTGCGGGCAATTGGCCTTAACTTTGGAGACAGGATTGGAACACTGGCCTGGAATACCCAGCACCATATGGAAATGTACTACGCCACGATGGGAATTGGATTGATATGTCACACGCTTAATCCTCGCTTTAGTGCTAGTCATCTTGCCACTATTATCAATGAGGCTGAGAACCGTGCGCTAGCAGTTTCGGCCAATCTATTGCCCTTATTACAAGAACTACTGCTACTCTGCCCATGTATCGAACATGTCATTCTGATGGATGAAGATGATGTTGAACTCGCCGCTATCAATACACAAAGTGTGAGTGTTTGGCGTTATGAAGAGCTGTTAAGTAATAAAGGTCAACCTGTTGAATGGGGTGAATTCGATGAAAACACCCCCGCGGGGCTATGTTATACGTCGGGTACAACCGGCAAACCCAAAGGCGTACTTTATACACATCGCTCAAACTATTTACATACACTTTGCACCTTACAAACCGGCGGTATCGCGTTGAGAAGTAACGACGTTCTGCTGGTTGCCGTACCAATGTTTCATGCCAATGGCTGGGGTTTACCCTTTTCTGCCCCGGCAATTGGTTCAAAAATGGTTTTGCCTGGTCGCAATGCAGATGGCGCAAGTTTAGCGACATTAATGCGTAATGAACGCGTAACAGTAGCAGCTGCAGTACAAACAGTATGGTTAGGACTAGTTGAACATCTCGATGAATGTGGCGGTGAGTTACCTGATCTGGAGCGTATTTTGATAGGTGGATCAAAATGTCCTGACGCATTAATCAAACGTATTGAAGATCGCCTTGGCGCACGTGTTCAAACCAGTTGGGGAATGACTGAGCTTTCCCCTCTAGGCACGGTGACAGCACTATTCGAGTCCAATACAGACTCTCGTACTGCAGGCCGGCCCCTTATGGGAATTGATCTAAAACTCACAGATGCTCAGGGCAATACTTTAGAAGATCAACGCGGTGTGGTTGGACACTTAAAAGCAAAAGGCGCGAGCGTGGTAGATCGCTATTATCAAGCCGAGCATGACTCACTAGATGAGCAAGGCTATTTTGATACAGGTGATTTGGCGATGATCGATGAACGAGGTCACTTGAGTATTTGTGGCCGTTCAAAGGATCTGATTAAATCAGGTGGGGAATGGATAAACCCTGCAGAAATAGAAGATATTATTGGCCAAATTGACTCTGTTGGACAAGTTGCAGTCATCGGAAAGCCGGATGAAAAGTGGGGAGAGCGGCCGATACTCATCGTTGAAGCCAATGCTGGTGAAGTGATTGACTCGAGTACTTTATTGAATCAATTACGTGGAAAAATACCTGACTGGTGGATACCCAAAGACGTTATAATGATTGATACTATGCCATTAGCAGCAACCGGCAAAATAGACAAACTTTGGTTAAAAGGTAATTACAAAAGTTTAAATCTTTCATCGATTTAGCCAAGTTGACTGTCTGATTGTTAGTATTTAGGATTAAGCCATATCTCCGTCGATCATAATAAGTTGGATAACAACATGACACAGGAATCACCAAGGCGCTCAAGGCGCAGTAAAGCTGAGCAACGAGCTGAAAGTATAGAGCTAATCCTTGATGAAGCAGAATACCTGTTTTCCAAAAATGGACTTTATGGTGTCACACTGCGAGATGTCGCCAAACGCGTTGGTATACATACAACATTAGTGCACTATTACTTCAAGGATAAGCAAAATTTATTTGAAGAAGTATTTTCCCGTCGCGCAGGTGTCACCAGTAGTCGCCGTATGGCTGCGTTGCAACAATATGAAGTTGAGGCCGGTGATAATCCAACCGTGGAAGGGGCGTTGCACGCATTTCTCGATACCGACTTAGACCTGTATTACGACGGTGGTGAAAACTGGATGAATTACGCCGCCTTTTGCGCGCGGGTCAGTAATACGCCTGAAGGTGCCGAACTAATGGATAAACATTTTGATCCCGTCGTTCTTAAGTTAATTGGGATTTTGAAAAAGGCTTTACCAGATTATTCAGATGAAGATATTTTCTGGGGGTATCATTTTGTCACCAGTTCGCTAATGAGTACGTTAGCCAGAACTGGCCGTATCGATCGGTTATCTGATGGCGTATGCCATTCAGATGATTTCCCTGCCGTTAAAAAACGGATAGCCAAGTTTATGTCAGCGGGATTTTTGGCTCTGAAAGAGTAAAAGGGAATCGTCTGGCGATCCCCTGATAGGTCAAAGTCATATTTAGTCGATACTATTAATTAATGTCGACTGAAAAAATCCCAAAATACTTCAGCCACATTAAGCGAGGTCGCCCCATAGGTAATATGAGGTGCCTCTAACTCGCAATAACTTACAGATACACTACATCCCGTATATTCTCGACACCAACTGGTACCAGAAGAAAAGGTTTCAACATAAGAACTTGGATAACCACTACAACTATTTCGCGATGCGTAAATGGCCATCGTATCCGCGGTGCTAAGCATATATTCACCGGCTACATCAGATGATCCACCAATAGGCTGGGTGGTATCGTTTCTACCGTGCATGTACAAGATAGGCCTTACATAAGCAGGATTACAATTTTCCCAGGATTCAGACAACGCAGCGGAGGTAGTTGCATAGGCGTCGAATTCTTCTGGTGCCTCACAAAGAACCCGATGCCCCATATAAGATCCATTTGATAAGCCTGTTAAATAGTTTTTATTAATATTTAGTTTTGCAGCGACATCATTTTTCACGGCCACCAACAACGCAACATCGTCCCAATTCTGTGAAGATGGCGTCCCACAGCAACCAGGAGAGATATAAGAGTCAGAGCCATTAAAGCCTTTGGCTAACCAACCTCCTCCTTTTGCAGGACCACCTCGCGGATAAGCGACCGCAAAGTTTTCAATATCACTTAACTCATACATTCCTGATAGATTACGCTGATTTTCTGGCGTATGTGCAAAGCCATGCACATCAACAACTAATGCAATTGGAGTACCGTCATAACCATCGGGGACATGCAGTAAATACTCCCGCGAACGGCCATCCACCGTGATAGAAAATTCGCAATCAACTCCAGCCTGAATGGTACAGGGTGCAGCTATTGCGGATGATAAAGGGAATAAACTACCAACCAATGCAATAAAGGTTAGTAATGCCTTAGGTAGTGCTTTCATAAACTTCACCTTGGTTTTTACAAAGTCTTAGTGAATCTAAGAATTGCTGTATTTACGTTAATCAAAAGAATGACCACTGATCTTTAAAGGTCCTTCTCTTGTTCAATGTATAACAACCAGCAGTTTCTAGGACTCAACCACAAGCAACTACATCTTCCAATTAAACTACTATATACCATTATAATAATACATTAATTTTACACATAGTTAACATAAATTATATTTATAGTTAATATTATTTCTTTAGATAATAATATTAAACTGAAAGGCTTTTAGGTGAATGAATTGTGCCTGACATTAGGCATCATAATTGAGTCAGGCGTCCGGCAATATTCCATGTTTTTTTAATGTTGAATTAAGTTAAATGCGTATTCAGTCAAGTGTATTGCGGGAAGTTCAGTGAGGGAAAAGTCTAATGTTGGTGTCTGGCTTTATCGATGCCAGTAAGACTTAATTCAGCTACGCCATAAATTAAGCCTTACTGATACCGTCGATTATAAACAGCCCTCGGAGGGTTTAGTGAGTACCGGTGAGATTAGGCCGGTATTCCAGTGCCAGGGAAATTGACCACTTTGCTTACGACGACAAACCGTTTCATCATGCAATTCATACATGCCGGGAAACAGGTTCTCCTGTGGTTTTGGTGTTTCGCCAAATAACATATAAGCTTGCTCGGCCCCATATACGGGCCAATCCGGCTGCTTATTAGCTTTGGGTTTACCGGTTTTAGCGAAACTACTCCAGTACTCTGTCATTGCCGTTGAAAAGGCATGCTCTTCGACGGTATCTGGGTTTTTAGGCCACAATTCAGGGGTACGATCAAAGGTGCCAAAAACATAAGGTAGTTCGCTCGCATGAAAAGCATGTAACCCGGCATTATCAGCAGCAGGATACCCATGATCAAATAAATATAAATATGACGGCTGGCCGATTGCCTGTTGGCTTTTAGCCATTTTTTCAGATGTCCAGCCGTATAAGGCATCCCGAGTTGTTGCATAAATACTTTCTTGCATATCTGAGCTGGGATACAAACGGAGAAACTTATCTGCCAAATCCAGATAACGGGAGCGAATAACTTTCTCATATTCCTCCGCTGACGACGGAACCGGTGGTGCCAACATTTTCAATGAACGAATTTCACCACTATTAAACCCAACCAACAACGGCACTGGTGCTTGCTTCCCCTGATCAAAAATATCGACCATTTGCCCAAATAATGTTTTACCGTCTACATTGGGAATGGGGAAATAATGTTCAGCTGCAGCGCCATTTGTCAAAGCTTGCGCATCCATGGCCCGTAAAGCCGCCAGATCCTTCGCCCCCACTTTGTTGGCAATATATGAGCCAATAGCTTCAGCAGAAAACTGACCGAACTGAGCATTTTTTAAATTGGGTATTGAAACCATATAAGCACTTTGTGCAATAGCTTTGGTGAATAAGCCACGTGCCGCAGGCGCTGCCATTAGGTGCATAACACTTAACGCTCCAGCTGACTCACCGGCGATGGTGATGTTCGCGTTATCCCCACCAAAAGCTTGGATATTATTCTGAATCCACCGCAACGACTCGATTTGATCAAGTAAGCCGTAATTGCCGGAGATATTATCGGCTGATTCAGCGCTTAACGCTGGATGAGCCAAATAACCAAGCACTCCCAGACGATAATTTATCGATACAACCACCATCCCCTGTTCAGCCAATGCCGTACCATCGTAGGACGGTTCTTTACTTGAGCCCGCAGTAAGCGAACCACCGTGAATCCACACAAACACCGGTAAGTTTTTAGCATCTTTGGGCGCCCAGATATTGAGCGTTAAACAGTCTTCACTGCTTGGACTAATATCATTTGCGTAAATACTGGCAACTTTGCGGGTTGGTTGAATACATGCATCGCCAAAAGTTTGTGCCATTTTTACATCTGACCAAGGTGTTACCGGCACCGGAGGTTTCCAACGAGCCTGGCCTACGGGCGGTTGAGCATAAGGAATTCCCTTAAACACGCTTAACGCCCCTTCATAACTACCTTCAACTTTACCTATCGGCGCCTCTACAACGGGGTCTGTAGCTGCAGAAGCAGGTACAGACATCATGCTAAAGGCTAACGAACTTACCGCTATCAATACTTTTATCTGTTTCATTGGATAACCTCATGAGTTTGCTCGGATTCCTTGCGTAACACTCGTGCAAGCCACAGAAAGAGTGCAATAGCCAGGAAATAAAACGGAACTAAAGAATACAATGCCATTTGCAAGGAATTGTCAGGAAAACTAGCGCGGAAAAAGTCGCTAGCCATTCCCACAAAGGTTGGCCCGAAACCTAATCCAATCAAATTCATGATTAATAACAACAACGCACCTGACATTACTCGCTGATTGGGTTTAACTTCCTGCTGGACTAACGCTACCGCTGACGATAAATAAAAGTAGTTGAGGAATGTGGGGCCAATAAGAAAAGCTAACGAAACCTGCCAGGAAGGAGCCCAGACAAATCCAATATAAAACGGGATAGCAATAGCTAATGAAATGGCCGGTAATAATGCATAGGCTTGTTTAGAGCGCTGGGTAAACCGATCGATTAATCGACCAGATACGAAAATCCCCGCACTCATACCTATCCCAACCAACAACGAGTAATAAATACCAATTTCACCCAATGTCATGCCTTTTTCACGCATTAAAAACAATGTTGTGAAATTGACCAAACCATAGGTGACAAATTGCGTGGCACCGCTACCAAATGCGATAAGCATTAATGACCGGGTTGAGAAAAACATTTTAAGTGTTTCAAAAAAAGCGGCTTGTTGATAATCGTCAGTAGCAGGAGCGCCCGGCTTGTCTTGAGGAAGCGTATCTAACCCTCCTCGCTTAGGTTCTCTTACGACAAGTATTAATGCTAATGCGGCAACAATGCCAGCAATACCAAGCACAATAAAGGCGTGCCGCCAGCTGTAGGTAGCCGCAATTGCTGCCCCAAATGCAATACCTAAAGCGGCACCAATGGGTGGCCCCAGATTGAAAATCCCTAATGCTGTCCCACGACGTCCCGGGGGGAAGTAATCGGTAATGATTGCATAAGAAGGCGGCACCCCACCTGCTTCACCAATACCAACCGACATTCGACTAATCACTAGCTGGGGATATGTTTTCGCTAGCCCACAAGCTACCGTTGCAGCGCTCCATATTGTGCATGCAATTGCGAGAACTCGCACCCGATTGGTTCTATCAGCCAACCACCCAACAGGTATTGCAATAAAACAGTAAAAGAGTGCGAAATAAAGACCACTAATCAACCCTAGTTGGCTATCAGAAATATGCAGACTGTCCTGAATCGGCTTAGCCAGTATGGAAAGCAATTGACGATCCAGGAAGTTCAATACATAAATGAAACACAGCATCCCCAGTGCAGTCCAGGCTCTTGCGTCCGGCACACTAGGGGAAATATGAGGTGAGCTACTCTTTTTAACCTTTATTGTTGTTTCCGATATATTATTTGTTGGCATTGAATAGTGTCCCAATTTATTGAATTACATGTTGATGGTTGCAAACCAAAAACTATTAAAATATTGTTTTATAAAGAAATTAAATACGGTTTTTACAATATTATTGTTACTCTAAAACTAAGCTTGAAAGCTCACAAAGTAAGCAACCAGCCACTATCCTAACATTCACTATCACGTGTGTTAACATTTATTTCACGTATAATTTACAAATATTTTGCCGTTTTTTGTACAACGAACAATCTGACTCTGTCTTGCCAACTAACGGCACTGATCCACTAATTTAGTCAGAACGGGGGATCGCAACCCGGCATTCCCGCGCCACGGAAGTTGTCCACTATTTTTGCGACGACAAACAGACGCTTCATGCAATTCATACATGCCGGGAAACAGGTTGGTCATGGGTTGAGGTGTTACACCAAATAGCATATAGGCTTTTTCGTCGCCGTATGCTGGCCAGTCTGGCTGGTTCTCCGCGCGAGGCGTACCAACTTTGGCAAATTCACTCCAATATCCCATCATCGCAGCTGAAAACGCCTGCTGCTCTTTTGTAGTTGGAATCTTGGGCCACAGTGCAGTCGTGCGCTCAAATGACCCAAATACAAAAGGAATTTCGCTGCCGTGGAACGCATGCAATCCGGCCTTATCAGCCGCAGGATAACCATGGTCAAATAAGTACAAATACGCTGGCTGACCAATTGCCTGTTGGCTTTTTGCTATTTTTTCAGATGCCCAACCAAACAGGGCATCACGGGCTGTGGCGTAAATACTCTCTTGCATAGCGCTACTGGGATAAAGGCGCAAAAACGGGTCAGCCAAATCAAGATAACGGGAACGGATGATCTTTTCGTATTCCGCCGACGATTGAGGAACGGGAGGTACCAGCATCTTTAATGAGTGTATTTCACCACTATTAAACCCAACCAATAAGGGCACCGGTGCTTGTTCGCCGCTAGCAAACGTATCAATCACCTGCCCTGTTATTACATTGCCGTCTACCACGGGCTGGGCCAGGTAACGTGCGGCTGCCGCACTATTGGCTAATTGTTGGGGATCCATCGCTCGTAATGACGCCAGGTTTTTTGCACCTACTTTTTTGGCGATATACGTGCCAATCTTCTCGGCAGAAAACTGTCCGTATTTATCCTGTTTTAATTCCGGCGTTGAGGACAGGTGAGCACTTTGCACAACGGCTTTAGCAAATAAACCGCGGGCAACCGGAGATGCCATCAAATACACGACGCTCAGCGCACCGGCGGATTCCCCGGCAATCGTAATATTAGAAACATCTCCACCAAAGGCAGCAATATTGTTATGCAACCAGCGTAATGATTCGATTTGATCGAGCAAACCATAATTACCGGATATTTTATCGGCCGATTCGGCACTTAATTCCGGATGAGCCAAATAGCCCAGTACGCCTAGACGGTAATTGATTGTTACCACTATCATGCCCTGTTCAGCCAACTTGCTACCATCATAAAACGGCTCTTTACTCGCTCCAGCAGTAAGCGCCCCACCATGTATCCACACAAATACCGGTAATTGTTGCGCTTGTTTAGGTGCCCAGATATTTAATGACAGACAGTCTTCACTGCTGGGGCTGATATCACTGCTGTAAATGCCGATTGTTTTTCGACTTGGTTGAATACATGCGTCCCCATAGCTGTGAGCGACTTTTACATCTGACCAGGGGGCAACGGGAACCGGCGGTTTCCAACGACGTTCCCCGATAGGAGGTTGGGCGTACGGTATACCCCTGAATACGTTCAAGGCTCCTTGGGATACACCTTCAATTTTGCCTATGGGTGCATCAACGACCGGGACGGCTTGACTTGCCGTCTCGGCATTACACATCAGCAATAAGTGTGCGATGGCGAGTGTGATTATTGCGATCACGATTTTAAACTGTTTCATTAATTACCTTACTCCTGTTGCCACTTTTTACATAACCCCCTTTAACATCAAGGGTTGCCATGCTTAAGCAGAATTAACCTAGAAAGAAAAGGCTTCCTCAGATAACGCCATTAAATTTTGCGAGCCGGATCGGATGATGCTGGCAATACTGTGAGTGCGCGGCAATATGCGCTCAAAATAAAATTGTGCCGTAATCAGTTTGGCTTGATAGAAACTTTTATCAGCCATTTTTTTATCCAGTCTCTGTTCTGCTTTTACCGCGCTTAACGCCCAAAAATAGGCCAATACAACATAACCTGAGTACATAAGGTAATCATATGCAGCCCCATTAATTTCATCCGCGTTTATTTTACCGGCACTCGTTTTAGCCATTTCGCTAACATCTTTCGTCAGCTCCTGCCATTGCTGAATAGACTGTGATAACTGCTGTGGAAACTTGCCTGGGTAATCCCTACAGAACTGTTGCATCAGTTCAAGTAACGGCTGCATGATTTGAGCATTACTGGCAATAATTTTTCGACCAAGTAAATCCAGTCCCTGAATGGTGTTGGTTCCTTCATAAATTGTCGTTACGCGGGTATCGCGATAGTGCTGTTCTTGACCGGACTCTCGAATAAAACCATGCCCACCCAGGATCTGAATACCATTACTGGTGGCTTCCAGACTGACTTCCGTTAAAAAACCTTTAGCAATCGGCGTTAACAGTGCCAGTAATGCTTCTGCCTGCTGTTGCTGCTCCTTGTTCTTGCTGCGATGAACAATATCCACTTGCTGGGCACAGAAATAATTGAGTAATCGTCCCCCTTCAGCGAATGCTTTTTGGGTTAACAGCATTCGCCGTATATCGGCATGCACAATGATCGGATCAGCCGGTTGTTGAGGGTCGATTCGTACCCGACCACGCATTTGAGTACGTTGCTTGGCATAAGCCAACGCATTTTGAAATGACGCTTCAATATGACCATGGCCTTCTTGAGCCACACCTAAACGTGATTCATTGATAAAGGTAAACATGGCGCTCATACCTTTATGCGGCTGGCCAAGCAAATATCCTGTTGCACCATCGAAGTTCAGTACGCAGGTGGCATTGCCATGGATACCCATTTTTTCTTCGATAGAACCGCAACTAACATTATTGTCCGGGCCAAGTGTGCCATCGGAATGCACTTGTATTTTGGGTACCGCAAACAAAGAAATGCCCTTAATTCCTTGGGGTGCATCAGGAAGACGCGCCAAGACAATATGAACAATGTTTTCACATAAGTCGTGATCACCGGCAGAAATAAAAATCTTATTGCCCGTAATATGGTAACTGCCATCAGAATTCGGTTGCGCTCTGGTTCGCAATAAACCCAAGTCGGAACCACAATGTGCTTCAGTCAGGCACATTGTGCCACTCCACTTGCCAGTAATGAGATGAGGTAAAAAACGCTGTTTAATGTCCTCACTGGCATGAGTATCTATGGTTGAAATCGCCCCACCAGACAAACTGGTATACTGGCACCAGGCATGGTTTGCCGAGGTCATTAATTCTTTAACCACAATAGCCAACGATTTGGGTAACCCCTGCCCGCCATATTCAGGCCGATGTGCGAGTCCAACCCAGCCACTTTCAGTGTACAAATTATATGCCTGCTTGAATCCCTCCGGTGTAGTGACCTTGCCATTACGCCAATGGCAACCTTGTTTGTCACCAATCTGATTTAAGGGCGCAACGACGTTGTCTGCTAATTTGGCTGCTTCTTCAATAATAGTCTGTACCATGTCTTCGCTGGCATCTTCAGTATCAGGTAACCTGTTGTAATGGCGGTTGAAATCCAACACCTCGTTAAAAGCAAATTGAATATCCCGTAACGGCGATTGATATGATTGCATAAAATTACTCTGGTTAAATTTATCTGCTTAAATACCGCAGGCATGGATGGCGCCATCAACGGGCAACACAGCACCATTGACAAACGAACCCGCATCACTGGCCAGCATGATAATCGGGCCGATAAGCTCCTCTAATTGACCTAAGCGCCGAGCAGGCATCCGCTGGATATATTCTTGTCCAGCCTGGGTCTCAAAGTACGCGTCATTGATTTCCGTTTTAAACCACCCCGGTGCCACCGCATTAACCCGTATATGATGTTTCATCAAATCAACAGACAATGCGCGAGTGAGCTGGATAACAGCGCCTTTAGATGCACAATATGCACTCTGTCCCGGTTTGCTGGTCAACCCCAAAATGGAGGCAATATTAATAATACTGCCAGGCTGCTGCGCTTCTACTAATCGCCGACCAGCCTCCTGTGCCACGTTCCAAACACCATTAAAATTAGTGCTCATCACAAAATCTCTGGATTGGTCTGTGATTTTTAGGAAATTGTTGGTATCCGCAACACCGGCATTGTTGACGATGACATTAATCGTCCCAACTTGTGATTCAGCTGTTTCGAATGCGGAATTAACGCTGTCACGATCTGTCACGTCCATCGTCACCGCAAGAGCTTTACCGCCGGCCTTGTCAATTTCGGATACCAACGCATGTAAGCGTTCAGTGCGGCGGGCAGCCACAACAACCGTGGCGCCTGCAGCAGCCAAACCTTTCGCTACGCAATGTCCTATTCCACTTGATGCGCCTGTCACTAAAGCCACTTTTTCGGCTAATGAGAAGATGTTCTGATCCATAAAATTACCTTAATAAAAACCAAGTCAGGGCATCACGCCCTCAACGTGTGTATCAGGCTACTTCAAATAACCCGGCCGCCCCCATGCCTCCACCAACACACATGGTCACCACCACATATTTAATCCCTCGACGCTTACCTTCAATCAATGCGTGAGCGACCAACCTTGAGCCTGTCATTCCGTAGGGATGACCAACTGAAATACCACCACCGTTGACATTATAAATACTTGGGTCGATGCCCAAGTGATCACGACAATACAAGGCTTGAACAGCAAAGGCCTCATTGAGCTCCCACAAGCCAATATCGTTGACCGTTAAACCATGTTGCTTGAGCAACTTAGGGACCGCATAAATAGGACCAATGCCCATTTCTTCAGGAGCATTACCTGCGACCATCATGCCTCGGTATATCCCCAGCGGCTGTAATCCACGTTGTTCCGCAAGTTTGCTTTCCATCACAACCACTGCCGAAGCGCCATCCGAAAGCTGGCTGGCGTTACCTGCTGTGATCACACCATTGTCAACCACGGGATTTAAACCTTGCAGGCTTTCATAAGTGGTTGAAGGACGATTCCCCTCATCTTTGCTGAGTGTCACCTGTTCAAAGGATTGTTGATTAGATTGCTTATCAATAATGACTTTGGTGGTGCTGAACGGCACAATTTCGTCGTCAAACTTCCCGGAGGCTTGAGCCGCCGCTGTCCGCTGCTGAGATTGCAATGCGTATTGGTCCTGTGCTTCCCGCGATATATTGTATTTTTTTGCCACATGCTCTGCGGTGAGCAACATCGGCATATAAGCGTGCTGAGCATGGTTAATGACATTGGGATCTTGAGACTTTCCGACCCAATCAAAATAGGCTTGCTGGATTTCAGAAATGTTTTCCTGCCCACCAGCGACAACCACATTCATGCCATCAACAATAATTTGTTTGGCTGCAGTGGCAATGGCCATTAAACCCGACGAACATTGGCGATCAATAGTTTGCCCAGAAACGGTCACCGGCAATCCCGCGGCGAGTGACGCCATGCGGCCTATATTCATTCCCGCACTGCCACTGTTTAGTACCGAACCAATGATGACATCGTCAATTTCTGATTTATCGATGCCTGAGCGTTCAACGGCATGTTGAATGGCATGGGCCATTAATGTAGGCGATTTGGTATTGTTAAACGCGCCTCGGTAAGCTTTACCAATCGGGGTACGTGCAGTGGAAACGATAACGGCTTCTTTCATTGTTCCTGTTCCTTGTCGATTTTATTTGTGTAAAGGGATAACACAAAGTCAGTGTGATTCATTATTTATGTATGTTTTGAACGATTTGCCCTCGGCTACCAATTTTTCTAGCAGGGGGGCCGGTGTAAACCATTGTCGCCCATATTCTCCCAACTCAATTTGGTATCGGTTAATAGCACTGAGGATGTTGTCCAGACCAATTTCATCCGCATATTGCATCGGCCCACCACGAAAAGTGGGGAATCCGTATCCATTACAATAAACCGTATCGATATCGCTGGAACGACATGCGATCCCTTCATCAAGCACCTGAGCCCCTTCGTTTACTAGCATGTAGAGGGTGCGCTGCAAAATTTCCTGATCCGGGATTTGACGCTGTTTAATTCCATACTGTTGAGCCAGTTGTGCAGCTAACTGAGTAACCTGTGTGTTGGCGCGCTTGTCGCGGCCATCATAAAGATAAAATCCCCGCGCTGTTTTTTGTCCGTGGTGACCCAGCTCATATAGCTTGTCACAAATAGCGGCATAACTGGGATCACGAGCGTAAAACGCTTGTTTATTACCCTGACGGGTCAGATAGCCAACATCAATTCCGGCCAGATCGATCATGCTGGGAAAACCCATTGCCATACCAAATTGACACAGAACATTGTCAATTTGCTCGGGACTGGCACCTTCAAGTATCAAACGTGACGCTTCACGGGCATAAGGTTCTAACATACGATTACCGATGAACCCCCAGCATACTCCAGCCACGACCGGTACTTTGTTAATACGCTGGGCCATACTAATCATGGACACAATGACATCATCGGCGGTGTGTTTGCCACGCACAATTTCCAGCAAACGCATCACATTGGCCGGACTAAAAAAGTGTAAACCGATCACATCGGACGGACGTTGCGTTACCGCGGCAATGTCGTTTACATCGAGGGTGGATGTATTGGTTGCCAATATCGCACCGGCCTGGCAGATTTCATCAAGCTTTTTAAACACACGTTGCTTAATTTGCATCTCTTCAAAAACGGCTTCGATAACCAGATCGGCGTCCTGAATGTCATTATAATCTGTGCTAACCGCAAGCTTTGACAAGCACTGTTCCATCTGTGCTTCTGTCAATTTTCCTTTTTGTACACTAGCCAGATAATGACTTTTAATCGTATTAAGGCCCCGCTCTAGTGCTTGTTCGCTCAGATCCAGTATTAGGGTAGCGATACCGGCACTGGCAAAATTCATTGCAATGCCTCCTCCCATCGTGCCGGCGCCAATCACCGCCACTTTATTTATGTCACGACTGGCGGTGCCAGGCTTGATACCCGGTACTTTTTTGGCTGCTCGTTCAGCAAAAAAGATATGTTGCTGAGCTCTGGCTTGGGGTGATTGTATGCACTCCTGAAAAAGCGAGGCTTCGAGTTGTAATCCTGCTGAAAAAGGTAATTCACAAGCGGCCTGTACACATTGAATAATCTTTTCTGGCGCCATAAATCCGCGACTACGACGGGCAATGCTGGCGCGAAAACCACTGAAAAAATTGTCTGGCAGTTGGCTTGTATCAACCTTTAGCCTGGCACAATTTCGTAATACTATATCGGCATCGATCAAGTGCTGCGCATAACCGATTGCCATATCAATAAAATCACTTTCGCCAGCATGAACGCAATCGACAATCCCTGCAGCTAACGCTTTTTCTGCCGAAATGGGGGTGCCCGAGATCATCATTTGCAACGCCAGTTCTGCACCCGCAATGCGTGGTAAACGCTGAGTTCCCCCGGCTCCGGGCAAAATGCCCAGTTTGACTTCAGGTAGACCAAATTGTGCTTGTGGTAGTGCAATAATAAAGTCACAGGCGAGTGTCAACTCAAAGCCACCACCCAGTGCCATGCCGTTGACCGCCGCAATAACCGGTTTGCTTGAGTCCTCTATTACATGGCATAAATCCGGCAGACTGGGAGAAGCCAGTGCCTGCTCGGTACCAAATTCACTAATATCCGCCCCGGCACAAAAAACATTCGCCGTTGAAGCGATAACAATAGCTTCAACTTTGCTGTCTTTACTGGCTTGCAGGTAAGCGTTAAAAATCGCTGCCCGTAGCCTTTGGCCTAATCCGTTTACCGGTGGACTCTGTAAACTGATTACAGCAATATTTTCTTCAACAGAGTAATTAATCAGCGCCGTCATGAATAAGCCTTTTGATTGGAATGATGAGGTGTGGTTAAACAACAAAAGAGCAACATATCAAAACCACTCGTCCTGCATTTGGTAGGGTATCTGGTTGAATCCTTTTAATAACGCTACTTGGTGGTAGATTTTGGGTAACTCCCATTGCATGTAATAGCGTGCCGCTTGCAACTTGCCGCGATAAAAACGGTGGTCATTTTCATGCAGCGTTTTGGTGGTCAAGGCTTCAGTGGCTTTTAATGCCTGTCTAAGCCATATCCAACTGGCGACAACACAGCCAAACACATCCAGATAAACCGTCGCATTAGCAAGCGTTAAATCAGGTGATTCGGCTAATTCGGCCGACAATATGCTGGTTACATCATTTAGCGCGTTTAGCGCCTTTGACAGTGCAAAGGCCAGAGGCGCGGTTTGATCCAGATTATTTGCCTTGTTGATTGTGGTTAAAATTTCATTGCTCAATAACGTTAAGCCCTGGCCATTATTGACAATGACTTTTCGTCCCAGCAGGTCGAGGCCATGAATGGCTTCAGTGCCTTCATGAATCGGATTTAGGCGATTGTCGCGGTAGTATTGCTCCACCGGATATTCCCGAATGTAGCCGGAACCACCCAATACCTGAATGGCCAATTCATTGGCTTTTAAACAATATTTAGCGGTCCAGGATTTCACTATTGGTGTAATAAGATCAAGTATTAAACCAGCCCGCTGGCGCTGCTGTTGATTGTCGGCAGTATGTATATCTTCAAATAACGAGCTGGCGTAAAGACACATCGCCAGTGCCCCTTCACTGTAAGCCTTTTGTGCTAGCAGCATACGGCGCACATCAGCATGTTGAATAATATTTACTTGCCTGGATTGTGGGTTTTTATTTGAAGGTAAACGCCCTTGCGGTCTCTCCCGAGCAAAATTGAGTGAGCAGTTAAAACCTTGATAACCTAAAGCGGCAGCGCCAAGCCCAACACCAATCCGCGCTTCATTCATCATTTGAAACATATAAAAAAGGCCGTGGTGTGGTTCCCCAATCAAATACGCTACTGCCCCTTGTTTTTCGCCGAAATTTAATACGGTGGACGTAGTATTTCGATACCCCATTTTATGCAGTAAACCGGCCAGCGAAACATCATTGCGTTGCCCCAATGTGCGATCGTCATTAACCAGATATTTGGGACATATAAAAAGAGATATACCTTTAGTACCTGCGGGCGCACCTTCTATTTTTGCCAACACCAGATGAACAATATTTTCAGTGATATTTTGATCACCACCTGAAATAAACATTTTTTGGCCAAAGAGTCGATAACTGCCATCCTCGGCCAATTTTGCCGTGGTTTTAATATCAGCAAGTGCAGAACCTTGGCCAGGTTCAGTTAACGCCATAGTACCTGCGTAAATTCCTGCCTGCATTGGGGGGAGAAACAAGGACTTCTGTTGTTCGCTTCCAAATGCATTAATCAAGTTTGCCGCACCAATACTAAGAAAGGGATAACCGGTTGTTGCGATATTGGCGGCCGAGAAATAAGCCATACAGGCACGCAGGATAACCTCGGGAAGCTGCATCCCGCCCTGCTCAAAGTCATAGTGTGCAGCTAAAAAACCGGCTTCAGCAAATGCATCCCAGGCTTCTTTCGTTTCTGGCAACATGGTGAGATTCTGTCCATCAAATGACGGTTCGTTGGCATCCCCCATACTGTTGTGATTAGCAAAATATCTTTCCGCAATAGTGCAGGCAGTAGCTAAAGTGGCATCAAATATTTCCCTCGAATGCTCTTGATAACGCGGTCGATGCAACAGTCCCTCAGTGTCGAGGAATTCGTAGAGTAAAAATTCAATATCGCGAAGATTTAACAGTTTTTGGTTCATTCGGATGTTCAACACCAAATAAGTAAGGGTATACCCCTACTTTATGTAATTCACTAATCTTGATCAAGTCTAAAAATGTAATAATATAAGGGTATATACTTAATTATTACCTTCTGCGGGATTCTATTGACTAAAAAAATAAGAGAAATCAATACGTTGGATCTTAGTGATGAGCGTTACCGATTTTTAGTTGAACAGTCAGGAGATTTGATCAGTACGCATCGCCCTGGCGACTGGGCTTATACTGCGGTCAATCCCGCGGTGAAAGTCGTTTGTGGTTATCAGCCTGAAGAGATCATGGGTAAACCGGCTTATGATTATTTTCACCCGGATGATGCTGAAGCGATGAAAAACAAGCTAATTCCGGCAATTTATCGACATGGTATTCGCACCTTTCGTTACCGACACCGACATAAGAATGGTAAATATTATTGGGTCGAGAGCACCCACCGTTCAATCCGGGATGACAATAGTGGCGAATTACAAGAAATCATCGCGGTAACCCGGGATATCAACGCCCAGGTCGAAGCCCAGGAAATGAGTCAACGTTTAGCCAAAGTAGTGGAGGCATCGTCGGATCTACTGGTTTTTTGCAACCAGAGTTATCAAATCACTTATATGAATCCTTCTGCGTTGCGATTTTTTGATGTCGCCAAACAATCGACACCAATAGATTTGAGTCATTTATTTTCCGCCCAAAGCGTCCAGAAACTGACAGCATTGGCCGCAGACATTGCCCAGTCCAGCGACAACTGGCGCGGTAACTTACCGATTAAATCCAGCCAGTTCTCTGAACGATTCATTGTGTTGCAAGAGCTATTAATCCACTCCCAGCAAAGTACCAATGAGACCGGTGATCACTATGTTTTCATTTTTAAGGACATTAGCGCTCAAAAGCGGGCAGAACAGGAAAAACATCAACATCAGGCAGAAATTGCCCATGCATCCAGATTGATGACAATGGGAGAAATGGCATCCGGATTGGCGCACGAAATTAACCAGCCATTGGCCACGACGCTAAATTATGCGCGCGGAGCGTTAAGGCATCTAGAGCATGGTACGTTAGATGATATTGAGAAAGTCCGCT
This sequence comes from Neptunicella sp., assembly GCF_048268085.1. Lineage (NCBI taxonomy): Bacteria > Pseudomonadati > Pseudomonadota > Gammaproteobacteria > Alteromonadales > Alteromonadaceae > Neptunicella > Neptunicella sp. Next base: position 72,341 of record NZ_JBLWWF010000012.1, read on the forward strand.
CCGTGTTTGATAATATTGTGCGCCAAACCCAACGAGCCGCAGATATTGTCAAGCGGTTGAGAACGTTGGTAAAAAAAACGCCTTATCAACGTTCCAAAGTTTCGCTCAATGTTCTATGCCGGGACGTGGTATTTTTTCTGCAACATGAACTACAGGATAGCCAAACCACGGTTCAACTGGACTTGGCTTCGGATATACCAGAAATTGATGCCGACAACGTGCAGATTGAACAAGTGCTAATCAATCTGTTACGTAACGCAATAGATGCTTATAGCAACATTTCAGCTGAAGAAAAGTGTGTTCATATCCAAACCCGGTATGATGCGCAAACAGTATCACTCTTGGTGACAGATCACGGGCGAGGCATAGCTGACAGTTTGATCCAGTGTTTATTTGATCCCTATGTCAGTGATAAACCAACGGGTTTAGGGATGGGATTATCGATTTCCCGTACCATTATTGAAGCCCATGGTGGTGAGATTTCCGTTAAATCCGACAAAAGTACATTCACCACTTTTCAAGTGATTTTGCCGCGTCCCATATCATGACAATTGACAAAAAAGAGTATATGCCTTGAATACAATGACAATTTATATTGTGGACGATGATGCCGCCTTTCGAGAGTCTCTGGTTTGGTTGCTGGAAGGAGCTGGCCATATTGTTAGTGCATATGAAAGTGGCGAGGCTTTCTTACACGCTTGTACAGACAATAAAGATTCAATACAGGGATGTTTGTTACTTGATGTCCGCATGAACGGAATGAGCGGGCTGACCTTGCAACAAGAGTTAAACCAACGCGCTATTACACTCCCGGTCATTATCGTCACCGGCCATGCAGATGTCGCTATGGCAGTACAAGCGATGAAAAATAAGGCCGTTGATTTTATTGAAAAACCCTTTGATGACGATAAATTATTAAGGTTGATTGACCGGATACTCGGTGATTTATCACAACAAAGTACTATAGAGAAACAACAAACACAGCATATTGAACGATGGCGTTCATTGACCAAACGGGAGGAACAGGTGGCTCAGTTGGTCATTGCTGGGCGAGTAAATAGAGAAATTGCTGAACAACTCGGTATTAGTATCAAAACCGTTGAAATTCATCGCAGTCGTGTCATGAGCAAAATGCAGGCGCGGAATATTGCGGAATTAATAAAACAACACGTCGATCTTCAGCCCTCTATATAATTAAATTAAGCTCGAAAAGGTGGCTCTACTCTTTTAGTAGCCAACATTTAGCGCACAAATTACCATCTAACAACTGACCTTTTATTTTTTGGAGAGCCCATAAATGCTGCAACTATACATTGCTAACAAAAATTACTCGTCATGGTCACTACGGCCATGGGTTTTGATGCAGCAGCTGGGCATTGAGTTCGAAGAAATATTGGTGCCTTTTGGACTGTCAAAGGATCCAGCCGGTTTTCATGCTTTCTCGCCTACCGGTAAAGTGCCCTGTCTGGTTGATAATGGCACCACCATCTGGGACTCGTTGGCAATTATCGAATATCTGGCAGAATCACATGCGACAGTTTGGCCTGCGAATAAAGTAGCAAGAGCCTGGGCGCGCAGTGCCAGTGCGGAAATGCATTCCGGTTTTGGTCAAATCCGCAATATTTGCGGCATGAATTGCGGCTTACGAGTGAAGTTGTATGCCCCCGAAGCTGAGCTGCTGACAGAATGGCAACGAGTTGACCAGTTATGGTGTGAAGGACTGGATAAATTCGGTGGACCTTTTTTGGCTGGTGATCATTTTACTGCCGTTGATGCGTTTTACGCCCCGCTAGCTTTTCGGGCACAAACTTATACGCCGGCATTATCAGAACAAGCCAATCAATATGTACAACGCCTATTGGCATTAGCGCCAATGCAGCAATGGTATCAAGCTGCATTAGCAGAAGGTTGGCGTGATGATGCTCACGAGGAAGAAGCCAAAGCAGTGGGTGAGTGGTTAGCCGATTTTCGCAGCGAAGCAGACTAAAATGTATTGCACTTGGCAATATGGATGTTAAAGGGATGACTTTTGCAGGTATTGGCAGACACAAAAAAGGCGCTTAACGCGCCTTTTTTAACAAATGCTGTCAGCTTACTTCTTAGAAGAAAGACCACCGAAGCGTTTGTTGAATTTCTCGATACGACCACCGCTATCAACGTTACGTTGTTTACCAGTATAGAACGGGTGACATTCTGAACATACGTCCAGGAACAAATCATTCTTACAAGTAGAACGGATAGTCATTTTGTTACCACAAGAACAGTTTGCAGTAATTTCGTTATATTCCGGGTGTATACCTTCTTTCATGGGATAGCCTCTTTATTTTGGCCCGTATCGCAATCCGGCCCGTAGCCAAACACCATACGTGTTTTACAGTTAACAACCTGCTGGTTGCATTTTTTGGAGGCGGGATTCTAAAGTATGCCACCGCTACAGGCAAGTACTATTTGTGGTTTTAATAACCGATTTCAATAAAACATTTATCACGCCAAGGCGCAAAGATCACAGAGGGAAAGATAATTCAGCAACGAGTGGCGAGCTTCGAGCGACGAGCTAAAGAAAAACACACTGGACCCCGTTCCGGCTCAAAGGATTACCGGTATGACGAAGACTACCGGGGTGACAAATAAAACAACACGTGGGGATAACAGATAAAAATATAATCACCACAACAGTCCAAAGAATGGATAAGAAAGGGTGGACTAATCTATTCAATCGGAGTAAAAAGACAACTAATAAAACGGAATTTATTAGAACATGGATGTATTTATTTCAGATTGTTTCTCTCAATTGGTTCAAAATTTAACTTTTTCATTAAGTTGTCGTCAATTATTCCATAAGCTAAACGACATTGTTCAATATTTGGGGTTTGACTATTATGCATATAGTGTTCATGCGGCTTTTCCTGTAAGTAATCCAAGTTTTGTATTTTATAGTAATTACCCTGATGAATGGAAAAAAAAGTACGCAAAGAATAACTACCCTATAGAAGACCCAACGATAATACACGGCCTTAAAACTTCACTTCCTCTCATATGGAGAGCTAATGAGGTAACTAAACAAAAGAATTTCTGGGAAAATGCATTTACTCACAAGATTAGGTGTGGATGGACTCAATCTGCCGTACTGAATCCTCATAATACTGCCGTTTTTACTATGGCATGTAAAAAGCAAATTGATGTTTCACACCAGTTACAATCTCACCTGCTTACTTTGAGCGCTACGTTCCATAATTTATACACTAAAGTGGTGCTTGCTGAAGTGCCAGATATAAATCTAACAAAAAGAGAAATTGAAATCCTAAAATGGTGTTCTGATGGAAAAACATCCGAAGAGATCGCCATGATACTTAATGTCAAAAAGCGCACAATTAGTTTTCATATAGCGAATGCGATAAATAAGCTTAATGTAAATAATAAAACATCTGCTGCTGTTAGAGCCGTTCAATTGAAAATTCCATAAAACATTCAGCTTTTGAACATAATCTGACCGAGCCGAGATCATAAAATCATCAGTCCGGCTTCAGCTTAAAACACTTAGGCTCATGCTCTTGTTCTGGTGTTTAAGTTAACCCTCTCATTTATCGTCAATAGTATTTCTGCACATAACCAATGGTTCCCGGCAACTTATTGCCTAGTGTAGGAAAGCTTTGGGTGATAAATAGTTTAAAAAATTAACCTTCTTAGCATAAATACTTCATTGATCACATCCGGATCAGTTTTTGGATAGCAAGTATTTGAAATATATACAATATTAGGTTCTCATAAATAAATTTATATGTTGCAGATGCTTTTGCAGACTTATGACCAGACAGCTGATTTACCCTGTCATTTATGCCAGTTTTTAATCGGCTAGATGTCTGATTTAATCTTTCTGACGGGAATTACATGCTCTTTAAATAATCGTTTCAAATCAATGGTGTTATATAAGTTAATGATATTTAACATAAAATATTTTCAGCGTGAGTTGATTGATTGTGAGTAAAGAGCATTTTGTCTTTAGTCAACATTCTTAATTCATTGAAAGGATAACTGTAATGAAAACTTAAAAAAATATTAAACATATTGGTTTTATTTTCTCTATTAGGTGCAACTTCAGCATATGCTCAAACAGGTTCTTGGGAAGAGGAAAGGCCTCGTTATACAATTTATGGAAGTGGTGGGTATGCTGAAACCCTGTTTTATAATTTGCAGACACCAAGAACAGGCATCCACATTACAAATGTAGAATGGAATTGGGTTGGTTATAGCAATGGATTTGATTCGCAAACAGTGGAAATTTGTTATAGAACACCTAGCGGCTACAATGACGTACTATGTTTTGATATATCAGACCTCCAAACAGGTCAATTAAGCGGCTTTAATGGATATGACCCCAGAGGAACAATAGTGCTACGTTATACCCTGGTTGGTGGCACGTATTATGCCTATGGAACTAGTGGAGCTGACGACATAATAACAGTCACTTATAGCGATTAAGATAAAATTAGGGGGTAGGATGCTAATAGATACCGACAAAGTTACTATTGATTCAAGAGCCATAGTCTCAAAAGATGTGATTGACAAAGAGGCGGTCGGAGACTATCAAGTTGAATTATCTGAAATTACACTTAGTCAAACTGGGCAAGACATTAATGATCTTTATCAAAAGGTTTTACAGGTCGCAAAAGAGCATCCATCCCCTATTTATATATCAGTAGATAAACGCTTTGAGTTGTTGGAAAAGACGGCAAGTATGATCGCTGCGAAATCAGATATTAGTTATACATCTGAGCAAATCCATAGGGCTTCACAAGATGTTGGGAAAGAGCTAAATATTACTGAAATTCCCCCCGGAGATATAAGCGCCGGAGGGGGAAATGTATTTTCTTTTCTAAGCCAAGAAGATAAAACTCGTTTAGGCGAGGCTTATCAACATGCACTGGATAACAACTCCGATCTGAAAGACGTAAACACTGTTGCTTTTACTTTAGCTATTGCTAAATTTAGGGAAGAAAAAATTGCTTCTGGGACTATCTACGGAACTTTTAGTAAAGAAGAAAGAGAAAGTCTCTATGAGCTTAACAATAAATTAGAAGCTCCTTCTGATGAAATAAAACAATCAGGAAGAGATTTCGTTGAAGTATTGAAAAGCGAGTTAGAGGGGAATGATCTATTTTCTTCAAATCCTTTTTTAAAAACATTAATTCAACGTGATAGTATTTTTGATATATTAGAAGCAAGAGACCCAGACTACTTTAATAAAAATATCCGTAAAAAGTTTTTCACTTAATTTGTAAGCTTTTTTGCTGATTCTGACACAAAAATAGGTTGTTTGAGCAGAGTCGAAAGTGAGCTGTTTTTTTACAGATAATAGAGTACTATTTTTTCACAGAATACATTAATGGAAAGTTAGTAATATATTTGAGTACTACTTTGTCGTTGTGAATTTTTCGATCGACGAGCTTTAAATTCCTTTCTCCGTGCCCCTGTGGTCAATAAGCTTTTTCTTTTTTTGCTTTTGGCTCGCCACTCGAAGTCCGCTGCTCGCTGCTATTACTATTTCCTATTCTAATTAAATCGAATACATGACCTGACGCGGCAGTTACTTTATAGTAATAAGCCTGTAATGTTAGTTTGCCTCTACTACCTGAGATCCTATGGCCTGTACTATTGCTGATGTAGCCATTGGCGTTCCTAAACGTACCTTATTTGATTACCTCATTGCTGACACCGTGCCAGAGATTGGTGCGCGGGTACTAGTACCATTTGGACGGCGCAAACTGGTGGGTATTGTATTAGGTCTCAAAGAGCAATCCAACTGGCCGGTTGATAAATTAAAACCAATCGAACAAGTATTAGACCAACAGCCGGTGTTTAGCCCCGCCATGCTAACCATGCTTAAGTGGGCTAGCCAATATTATCAACACCCTATTGGTGACGTGTTGCAATCCGCCTTGCCGGTATTATTACGCAACGGCAAATCCAGTCAGATGCCAGCTATTTTAATCTGGCAATGTAGCGAATCGGGTCAACAAACCGACGAGGCTGAGTTAAAACGTTCGCCTAAACAGCAGCAACTACTGTTGTTGTTAAAACAACAGCCGATGCCAGACAGCGAACTAAAACAACAATTTAGTAGCGCCATTATTAACGCACTGCATAAAAAAGCATTGATTGAACAACAACATATTATCCCTGAGCTGGAAAATTACTGGCATCATCAATTACAAATATCGTCAGGCCCCAACCCGGGAATTGAACAATCGCTGGCGATTACCGGTATCACCAGTCACCTAGATCGGTTTCATCCAGTTTTACTCGAAGGCGTAACTGGCAGTGGTAAAACCGAAGTCTATTTACAAGCCATTGAGCCACTATTAAAACAGGCCAAACAGGTATTGATTCTGGTACCGGAGATAGGACTCACGCCACAAACAGTACAACGCTTTAAAACACGTTTTAATGCCCCGGTGGGATTATTGCATTCCAATCTGACCGATAACGAACGACTGGCGGTATGGCGTCAGGCCAAAGAAGGTCAACTCGCCATTGTTATTGGTACCCGTTCGGCGATTTTTACCCCTTTTAAACAGCTGGGGATGATTATCGTTGATGAAGAGCATGATAATTCCTATAAACAGCAGGACGGTTTCCGTTATCACGGACGGGATTTGGCGGCTGTCCGCGCTCGCCAACAGAATATTCCGCTACTATTAGGCAGCGCCACACCCTCGTTGGAAAGCTTACACAACGCCTTAAGCAACAAGTATCAACATTTTCAATTACAACAGCGCGCGGGTGTCGCTCAAATTGCCCGTCAGCAGGTGTTTGATATAAAAAATCAGCCTCTGCAATTCGGCATCGCCAAAGGCATGCAAGATCGCATGGCGGCACACTTGCAACAGGGTAATCAGGTGATGGTGTTTATTAACCGACGCGGATTTGCCCCCAGTTTGTTATGCCATCATTGCGGTTATGTAGAGATGTGCCATCGCTGTGATAAAAGCTATACCCTGCATAAAGGACTGAATAAACTGCAATGCCATCACTGCGGTGATGCTAAACATATTCCCCAGCATTGTCATGACTGCCAATCTCCCCAATTGATCAGTATGGGAGTCGGCACCGAACAGCTAGAACAGGGTTTAAATCAACTTTTTCCTGCTTACAAAAGTATCCGTATTGATAGCGACAACATCCGCAGTAAAAGCCGTTTTCACCAGATGCTGGAAGATATTAATCAGGGTGAATATCAGATCTTGATTGGCACGCAAATTTTAGCCAAAGGCCATCATTTCCCCAAGGTAACCTTAGTACTGATAGTGGATGTGGATGGCGCATTATTCAGTATGGATTTTCGCGCGGCGGAAAATTTATCCCAGTTAATAACCCAAGTAGCCGGGCGGGCTGGTCGAGCTGAACAACCAGGCGAAATGTGGTTACAAAGTCATCATCCCGAACATCCGTTATTACAAGACTTGCTCAATAACGGCTACGGCCACTTTGCCCGTTATGCTTTGCAGGAACGTAAACTGGCACAACTCCCCCCTTTTAGCTTTCAGGCATTAGTTCGTGCTGAAGCCAATTCAGCCAATAAGGCTCATCAATTTTTGCAACTGGCACAGCAGTATTTTATCGATGCCAACGAAGTTATCAGTATGGGCCCCTTCCCCGCCCTAATGGAGAAACGTCAGGGTCGTTACCGCATGCAGTTACTGCTACAAAGTCCCAATCGAGCCAGCTTGCAAAAAGCCCTCTTTAATGCGATCCCTCAGATTGAAAATCGTCCTGAAAGCAGCCAAATTCGCTGGTCAGTCGATGTGGATCCGCAAGATTTCACATAAACAACCTGCCACTTTCAATTTCATTCTATAATTCAGTAAGTTGTACACACATATCAGTGCAAATTTAACTCACAAAATACTGATTCGATACGATATATAAAGACTAAGTAAAAAAGGATATAAATATGAGTTGGCAAAATCGTTACCAAAATTTCAGTATTAGCACTAAATTATTAGCGTTAATCGTTAGTTTAGTTTTGCTATGTGTATTGCTGCTGTCTTATTTTTCTTCTTCCAGCTTAAATAAAATATCCAAAGAACAGCTTACCGCCACGGAAGTGCAATTAAAGCAATCGGTACTGGCCGCCATGCAACTAACCGGTGAAAATGCCGCCGCTAAAGTGCAGGCTTTACTCAATCAGTCTTTCACCGTACCAGTTTCATTAGCCAATATTCTCAAGAACAGCGCCTATCCCAATCAACCACTTAGCCGCAGTGCCGTCAAAGAGCTGGATCGTTCCATGTTGGAAGCCAACCCGCAAATCAGCTCTATCTATTCACAGTTTGAAGCCCAGGGATACGACAACCGGGATGCAGAATATGTGGGTAATCTGGAGCATAGCAGTAACAGCGGAACCATGGAGATTTACTGGGTTCGTGAAGATGGCAAGCTGGTTTACTATCCGGTAGATGATCCGGAAGAAAAACATTTGGATAGCGTTAATGAACTCGGTATACGCGAAGCCGAATGGTATTTATGTGGTCGCGATACCTTGGCTCCCTGCGCATTGGATCCCTATTTGTACGAAATTGAACCGGGCAATGAAGTCTTGATGACCACGCTGGCCGCTCCGGTAGTGGTCAATGGCCAGTTCCGCGGCACAGTAGGAATTGATATCAATTTACCCGTCATCCAGCAATGGATCAGCCAACAGGCTAAAAGCTTCTATAATGGTCAATCCCGTTTAACTCTGGTAAGCCAACGGGAGTTGCTGGTCGCCTCCAGTGAATTTCCCCAACAACTCAGCCAACAGCTAAAAAATGTCTCGCCAGAATTAAAAAAGGTACTGGATAGTGCCGACCATACTATTTCCGACGATAAATTCTGGCATGTTAAAGTGCCGATTAATATTGCTCAGGCCAACACTCAATGGCAATTACTGGTCTCGGTGCCAGTTGATGTGGCCATGGCTCCGGTGGCCAAAATGGCCAAAGTGGCCAACGATACCTTTTCCTCTGAACGGGCTAACTTTATTTATGTTGCGTTAATATTGCTGGTCGTTGCCATTGTTCTGGTGGTGTGGCTGGCTCGTTCTATTTCTCGGCCGATTGAAACCGTATCAGGCGCGATTGCGTTACTATCCAGTAATGAAGGCGATCTCACCCAAGAAATTAATGTCCGTAATCATAAAGAATTGATTGAAGTGTCCGACGGACTAAACCGCTTTATGGAAAAACTGCGGGATATGATCATCTCGCTTAAATCCGAAGCCACCGAGCTTAATAGCCAAGTAACTGAACTGGATGGTAAAGCTTTATCCATGCGGCATGAAACGGATGAACAGGAATCCAATCTGGATAATGTGGTTGCCGCGATTAACCAAATGGCCGCTACCGCCACCGAAGTCGCAAATCTGGCCAGTGGTACCGCCGATAGCTCGAATAAAAGCGCTACGATGTTAACCGAGACCCAGAACAGCTTCCGCCAAAATGTCGACGAGGTGAATTCTCTGGCCACTCAAATCCAATCGTCTGCGGATAAAGTGTCTGAGGTGGCGCATCGTAGTCAGGACATCACCAGTATTGTCGTTACTATTCAAGCCATTGCCGAACAAACTAACCTATTGGCATTAAACGCCGCCATTGAAGCTGCCCGCGCTGGTGAACAAGGCCGTGGCTTTGCCGTGGTTGCCGATGAGGTACGCAGTTTGGCGGCCAGAACCCAATCATCAACCCAAGAAATCGGAGACTTAATCCAGAACTTGCAACAAGAAGTAAATCAGGCCGTTACTTCACTGGGACAAATTCAAACATCTGTCACCAGTACCGTAGATAAGACCCATGTGAGTTTTGAACAACTATCCGAGGTGTTAGTCAGTATTAACGATATTAACGATAATGCCGCGCAAGTCGCTACTGCCGCTGAAGAGCAAAGCCAAGTCAGTGAAGATATTAATCGCCGTATTGTCGCCATCGGTGATGGCAGTAAACAATTATCAACGCTGGGTGATGAACTCAAAGCATTAAGCCAAGTGGTCCATTCCGTTGTTGAATCAATGAATAAACAATTAGGACGTCTTAAATCGTAACGACAGTGAATATTGGAGGTTAACCTCAGAACGATTGGACGGATCCGTTCTGACGTTAACCTAATCCAACTAACCGTCCCTCACTACATCATTCTTCATGACTTTGTGGCATACTATGCGCCAAATTTTAGCCGGGCCATATAGATTCGTTGCTTCGGCCTATTTCTTTGTATCGCTAATCCGGAATTAAGACATTGTTAACAGCTTCTAATATCACCATGCAATTTGGCGCCAAGCCATTATTTGAAAACGTCTCGGTTAAATTTGGCGAAGGTAATCGCTATGGTTTAATCGGTGCTAACGGCTGTGGTAAATCCACGTTTATGAAAATTCTTGGCAGTGATTTAGAACCGTCTTCCGGCAATATATCCAAAGATCATAATGAACGTATTGGTAAATTAAAGCAGGATCAATTTGCCTATGAGAAATTTTCGGTAGTGGATACCGTCATTATGGGTCACGAAGAATTGTGGGCCGTAAAATCCGAGCGTGATGCCATTTATGCCAAAGCAGAAATGAGCGAAGAAGATGGTATGCGAGCTGGCGATCTTGAATCTGAATTTATGGAAATGGACGGATATACCGCCGAAGCTCGAGCCGGGGAACTATTAGCCGGGTTAGGCATTCCGGTAGAACAACATTTTGGCCCGATGAGCGAAATAGCCCCGGGCTGGAAACTGCGGGTGTTATTGGCTCAGGTACTGTTCTCCGATCCGGATATTATGTTACTCGATGAGCCCACCAACAACCTCGATATCAACAGTATCCGTTGGTTGGAAGATATTCTCAATGCGCGTAACTGCACCATGATCATTATCTCGCACGACAGACACTTTCTGAACAGTGTATGCACTCACATGGCTGATTTGGATTATGGTGAACTACGTTTGTTCCCGGGCAATTATGATGAATATATGACTGCTGCGACTCAGGCTCGTGAACGTTTGTTATCCGATAATGCCAAGAAAAAAGCCCAGATTGCCGAACTTAAAACCTTCGTTAGCCGCTTTTCGGCAAATGCATCAAAATCCAAGCAGGCCACTTCACGTGCCAAGCAAATTGATAAAATCGAATTGGCCGAAGTCAAACCTTCAAGTCGCCAAAATCCATTTATTCGTTTTGAGCAAACTAAAAAGCTGCATCGCCAGGCTTTGGAAATTGAAGGACTGGCCAAAAGCTTCGACGAGCAGTTATTTTCCGGCTTTAACTTAATGGTCGAAGTAGGCGAACGCATCGCGGTTATTGGTCCAAACGGGATTGGGAAATCAACCTTGTTAAAATGTTTAGTGGGCGATTTAGAGCCTTCTGCAGGTATGATTAAGTGGTCTGAAAACGCTAATATTGGTTATTACGCGCAAGATCACGCTCATGAGTTTGAACAAGACATGAACCTGATGGACTGGATGTATCAATGGGCTCAGGAAGGTGACGATGAGCAGGTGATGCGTGGCACGTTAGGGCGTTTGCTGTTTTCTCAAAACGAGATCACTAAATCAGTTAAAGTCATTTCCGGTGGTGAGCAAGGTCGCATGTTGTTTGGTAAATTAATGCTGCAACGGCCAAATATTCTGGTGATGGACGAACCGACTAACCACCTTGATATGGAATCCATCGAGTCATTAAACCTGGCGTTAGAAAACTATCCCGGAACCTTGATCTTTGTCAGCCATGACCGCGAGTTTGTATCGTCATTAGCGACCCGAATCATCGAATTAACTCCAACCGGAATTGTTGATTTCCACGGCAGCTACGAAGAATACCTGACCAGTCAGGGTGTGCAGTAACTCTAACTGATCTCGATAAGTATGAACAATACCCGCTATCAAGCGGGTATTTTTTTATTGCTGCAACGGCAGCAGTTGTTCTATCTGTTGAGCCGATAAAGGCTTATAAAAATAGAATCCCTGAAAAACCGTGCAGCCTTTTTCAATCAAAAACTGAAGTTGTTGAGGTGTTTCCACGCCCTCTGCCACCACCGCGAGTTCCAAATTTTTGGCCAAATTGATGATCGTGGCGCAAATTTGTCCGTCCTCGACAATACTGGCGCATTCATCCACAAAAGAACGGTCAATTTTTAATATATCGATGGGTAGGCGTTTTAAATAATTCAACGACGAATAACCGGTACCAAAGTCATCAATAGAAATTTGGATGCCCAAGGCTTTAAGTTCAGCCATTGCCCGAATACATTGCTCAATATCAGTCACCAATACCCCTTCGGTTATTTCAAATTCCAGACGATTTCCGTCTATCTGGTATTTTTCCAGAACACCACGAATAAAGGGCAACAAGGTATTAGAAATAAGCTGTTTACCGGATAAGTTAATCGATACCGGTATCTCCGCAAGCTGGCTATTTTGCCAATGTTGCATTTGTGCCAACACTAGCTCAATCACCTTTTCTCCAATACTGAGGATTAAATTAGACTGTTCTGCCAAAGGGATGAATTCCGCTGGGGAGATCACACCTTCAATAGGATGGGTCCAGCGGATTAACGCTTCCAATCCGACGATCTGCCGGTGATGATCCACTTTAGGTTGATAGACTACCGAAATTTGTTGATCCGCCTGCAATGCATGGCGCATTTCCTGTTCAAAGTTAAATTCCCGGGCCGACTGATTAGCCATCTCTTGTTTGAACAACTGATAATTATCCCTGCCGCTTTGCTTGGCATGGTACATGGCAATATCCGCTTGTTGCACCAATTGCCCGGCCTGAGTTTTATCCACGGCAGACAAAGCAATACCAATACTGGTGGGAATGCTAATCTCGCGCCCATCTAACTCAACGGGTTCACGCATTGCCGCCAAAATGTCATTCGCTTTATTGACAACAAACTCTTCATTGACACCTTGTTCAATCAAAATAACAAATTCATCGCCTCCCCAGCGAGCAATCACATCGGTTTGACGGGTGACTCTGCTGAGTCGTGTCGCCACTTCTTTGAGCAAATCATCACCGGCATTATGACCCAATGTGTCGTTGATTTTTTTGAACCGATCCAGATCCATAAAAAATACCGCCAACATGGTATCTGGAGCAGGAGGAAGCTGAATAATCCGGTTAAGCCGGTCGATCAAATAGGTACGGTTATACAACCCCGTCAGCGGATCGCTGTAAGCCATATTTTTTAATTTATCCTGCAATTTTAACTGACGTGTTACATCCCGCACATGAAAGGTGAATTCATTGCGCAGTTCACCGCCAAGTTCAGCTCCGGTAATGGTAATTTCTGCCGGAAAAATATCCCCGGAGCTACGGCATAAATGAATCGAATTACGACGATTGCGCAACAAACCTTGAGAGGCAGAAAACTTGTGAGACAGGCTATCTCTGATATTTTTTTGCTCAGAGGGTTGAACAAATAACTCTATAAAGTTCAAGCCTTTGACCTGATGTTTAAGATAACCAAACATCTTTTCCGCTGAGGGATTGAATTCAAGAATATGACCGTTTAAATCAATACTGACAATGCTGTCCATCGATGAATTCAGAATGGCACTCTTACGTTTTTCGCTGGCTCTAAAGCTGTTTATGGCATCATCACGTTGAGATATTTCGGCCTTAACCCGATCAATGACCTGATTGTATTGTTGAGCGATTTGTCCCACTTCGGTAAAAGGCTCCACCGGCACCGACTCAACAAAATTTCCATCATGCTGTTGCTTGCTCATCGACCCCAGCAGATCAATCAGCTCGGTCGATGCGCGATGTTCCGAAATATTCATCCCCTGCATTTCATTCTCGGCAGAAACCCGTAACGCCACGAAGCGATTAATCAGTTTTAACAATGCATAGCCCAAGACAAAACTGCACACATTAATAGCCAGAATGCCAAGTAGTTGCACAGATAACTGCTCGGTTCGGGTTAAACCGGTATCTAAAATGGTTAAATCGCCAAATAATGCAACCGCAACCGTTCCCCAAATGCCAGCAAACAAATGCGTCGGAATGACCCCCAGTGCATCGTCTAGTTTCAGCTTTTCCATTAACAGCGTGCCGGCATATAAAATAACCCCGGCCACCATGCCAATAACCGCCGACTGTGCAGGACTAACAGCATGACAGTTAGCAGTCACCGCCACTAATCCGGCCAAAATCCCGTTCAGAATAAAGGTGACATCGATATAACGATGAAAATAGTAATGACAAATACTGCTGACCACGCCCCCCCATACCGCTGCCAAACAGGTATTAAGAATAATCACTGGTACTTGGTCGTTAAATAGCAACGTACTGCCACCATTAAAGCCAAACCAACCAAGCCAGATAAGCAACGTACCTAATGCAGACATAGGTAAATTGTTACCCACCGGCAAGGGTGACTCGGAGTCAAACCGGCCGATTCTAGGACCGATGATCATAATCGCCGCCAGAGCAACTGCCCCACCAACTGAATGCACCACGGTTGAACCGGCAAAATCGATAAACCCCAATTGCTGTAGCCAACCGGCATTATTATGATTGAATGCACCAGCCCATGCCCAGTGACCGGTTAACGGATATATCAAGCCACTGAGAATCACCGTGACCCACAAATAGCCTCTGAATGTCATGCGTTCCGCTACTGCCCCCGACATTAACGTCGCAGCAGTACCGCAAAACATCAGCTGAAAGATAAAAAAACTGATTTCATAAGCCGAATTATGTTCGCCGAACAGGAAGTGGCTGGTTCCCCACAATCCATAATAGGAATCACCAAACATCAACGCGAAACCAAACAGCCAAAACATGATGGTGGAGATAATAAAATCGGTAATGTTTTTAGCGGCAACATTAATGCTGTTCTTACTGCGAATTTTACCGCTTTCCAAACATAGAAAACCGGCCTGCATCAAGAAAACCAGAAACGCTGCAGTTAGCAGCCAAGAGTAATCCACCCACTTCTCCATTCACCTTTTATGCAATCCAGTTTGCAAGAAAACTCTACTGAATACAAAAGTTTATGCGGAAAAAGTCAATAGTTATGCAAGTGTTAACAAGACGCTAAAAAAACTTACAAATGAGACTGATTAGTTAAACAATGGAGGCCGTGAATTTCAGCAATAAAAAAGCCGGTAAAAAATACCGGCTTAATAACAGAGCAGGGTTGGATTAAGCTTTTTTACGTCTTAACAGTAAAAATGCCCCCAAACCAAATAATGCTAATGTCCCTGGCTCTGGAACATCGGTCGCGAAAAATGTCACGTTCGGTGTGAACGAAGTGTAAACACCATATGTATCAGCATATTGTGGCAAGCCATATTGATATGAAGCCATACCTAATCTACCCACATTTAAAGACCCTGTATCTGCACCGAATTCTGGCACCCAATCACCAAAAATATAAGATAACTCATTGTTTTCTCCAACTTGAGCTTGGGCTCCATCGGCATTTGCATCGGTCGCGTTATTAGCTTGATGACCTGAAACATTCCAATTAGTTGAACCATTATTATTCAACACAGAAATTGTATATATAAAGGACTCTGGGACTAATACCTGCGGCAGAAAAATATCTACAAATGAACGTGATGACCCACCATTTCCACCAGCAAGAAAGTGTTCTGTGGTTTGACTATAAATCAAACTCCCCAACGCAGGTTCGCCGCTAGTATCTACGTTATATAATGCAACTTGAATTTGAGCATCGTAATCCGCACCATAATTTGAGGTATCCCAGATTAATTGAGTCAACTGAGCGGCTCCACCCTCAAGTGAAATATAATCGCCCATGGTTGTCGCTGTGCCAGCACAAGTTGGACACAAACCACCAATTACATTATCCGCAGCCTGATAAACAACCCCAGCATTGGCATTACTTGCTACCAAAAGAGCAGTCGCTATGAACATCTTATTTAATAATTTTATCATTGCTAATTCCTTAATATTCAACATCAACTAGTACTGTAGTACTAAAAGCAAAAACCAAGCCAAATAAACAAAAACGATTAACTTCAAACAGTTAGACATATAAAGTGCGACATGATTTATATGTTTGTAAAAATAACTGACATTAAATTGTATATAAATCAATCAACTAGATGTACTTACGCGAATATTTAAATAATTGACGAGATAGCGCTATCAAACGCGGATTATTAGTTTAAATGTCACATTTTAATCCACCACAACGTTCAATGAGACAAGCACTTATATTTTGTGCCGATTTTTGATTGTGCCAATTTATATAGTCGGTACAATCATCGCTTCAGGAAAATGTGACCTGTCCTGCGACAAGTTAATTAAACGTCAGTTATATCTAATTCATCAACAAGTAGTAATGCAACGTTATGGCACCAAAAGATTATGTTTCCCGCGGTAAATCAACGGCTAAAGCAGCACCGGAAAAGTCCCCATTACCTTGGTTAAGAATTATTATTACTGCGGCATTAATCGCTGGGTTTAGTTATTTTTTGTGGTCGATAAAAGGTACGGCTCCCGATACCGCTCCTAAAAAAGTCGTTGTGGCAGAGCAACAGGCCGATCCATTACCGGAAGTCCCAAAAGAAGAATGGGAATTTATTGATGCATTGGATCATCAGAATATTGAAGTGGATGTACCCGAGCCACAAGAAGCCAAAGATACCCGCCCCTATAAAATGCAGTGCGGTTCATTTCGCCTAAAATCACAAGCCGAAGAAATGAAAGCCAAGCTCGCCTTTGGCGGACTGGAGGCGGATGTTAGTGGTTCACAAGGAAAAAATGGCTTGTGGTACCGAGTCGCAGTCGGACCGATTGAAAACAAGCGCGAAGCAGAACGTAAAAAACACCAGGCGCGAAAATTGGGTATCGCGACTTGCCAAATTTGGCGCTGGAATTAATTCAACCTTGAAATTCCCTTCCCCCATCCCTACATACTGACTATCAGTTACACCGCCTCAAGACCAAAGGATCTTCATGCGGTGTTTTTTCAGCGTAGGAATAAATATGACCACTATAGTATCTGTCAGACGTGGTAATCAGGTTGTTGTCGCCGGTGACGGCCAAGTGTCACTGGGTAATACCGTGATGAAAGGTAACGCCCGTAAAGTACGTCGCTTGTATCATGATAAAGTATTAGCCGGATTTGCCGGCGGTACTGCCGATGCCTTCACCCTGTTTGAACGTTTTGAAGCTAAACTGGAAGCTCACCAAGGCCATCTCACCCGTGCGGCAGTGGAACTAGCCAAAGATTGGCGTACCGATCGTATGTTACGCAAACTGGAAGCCTTATTGGCCGTTGCCGATCATACCGGATCATTAATCATTACCGGCAACGGAGATGTGGTT
The DNA here is from genome assembly GCF_048268085.1 of Neptunicella sp. Classification (NCBI taxonomy): domain Bacteria; kingdom Pseudomonadati; phylum Pseudomonadota; class Gammaproteobacteria; order Alteromonadales; family Alteromonadaceae; genus Neptunicella; species Neptunicella sp. Next base: position 89,667 of record NZ_JBLWWF010000012.1, read on the forward strand.
CAGCCAGAAAATGATTTGATTGCAATTGGTTCTGGTGGCCCCTTTGCTCAAGCCGCCGCAACTGCCTTATTGGAAAACACCGAGCTTTCAGCTCCCGAAATTGCCGCTAAAGCGCTGACTATTGCAGGCAACATTTGTGTTTTCACCAACCAACATCAAACAGTTGAACAACTGGATTACTAAGAGACTTATTCATGTCTGAAATGACCCCAAGAGAAATCGTTCACGAACTGAATCGTCACATCATCGGCCAGAATGATGCCAAACGCGCGGTGGCCATCGCCCTGCGTAACCGCTGGCGTCGTATGCAACTGGAGCCTGAATTACGTCAGGAAGTGACTCCTAAAAATATCCTGATGATTGGTCCTACAGGTGTGGGTAAAACCGAGATCGCCCGTCGTCTGGCCAAATTAGCCAATGCCCCTTTTATTAAAGTCGAAGCCACTAAATTTACCGAAGTGGGTTATGTGGGTAAGGAAGTCGACTCCATTATCCGTGATTTAACCGATATGTCGGTGACCATGACCAAAGAACAGGAAATGGCCAAAGTCAGATTCCGTGCCGAAGAAGCAGCCGAAGAACGTATTCTGGATAAATTACTGCCTCGCCCGGAAAATAGCTGGGGCGACCAGGAACCCAGTCAGGATAAAGGCACACGTCAGGCATTCCGTAAAAAACTGCGTGAAGGTCAACTGGATGATAAAGAAATCGAAATCGATGTGACCCTACCGCAAGTCGGTGTCGAAATCATGGCCCCCCCAGGTATGGAAGAAATGACTAACCAGTTACAGGGCATGTTCCAGAATTTGTCCGGTAATCAGAAAAAATCCAAAAAGCTGAAGATCAAAGATGCCTTTAAATTATTGATTGAAGAAGAAGCTGCACGATTGGTTAATCAGGAAGATCTAAAGCAAAAAGCCATCGATTTGGTAGAGCAAAACGGTATCGTGTTTATCGATGAGATCGATAAAATTTGCAAACGGGAAAATGCCGGTGGTGGCGATGTCTCCCGTGAAGGTGTACAACGCGACCTGTTGCCTCTAGTGGAAGGCTCAACAGTCAGTACTAAACATGGCATGGTCAAAACCGATCATATGTTGTTTATTGCTTCGGGTGCGTTCCAGATGTCCAAACCTTCAGATTTAATCCCCGAATTACAAGGCCGTTTGCCGATCCGCGTCGAATTAAATGCATTGGCGGCCGAAGACTTTGTCCGTATTCTAACCGAACCCAACGCGTCATTAACTGAACAGTATAAAGCGTTAATGAAAACCGAGAGCGTGGACATTAATTTTACCGAGGACGGCATTCAGCGGATTGCCAATGCTGCCTGGCAAGTAAATGAAAAAACCGAAAATATCGGTGCCCGTCGTTTGCATACCGTGATGGAAAAATTGATGGAAGAAATTTCCTTCGATGCATCCGAAAAAAATGGTTCCAGCATTGAAATTAATGCCGATTACGTGAATGACAAACTCGACTTGCTAGTGGATAACGAAGATCTGAGTCGTTTCATTCTGTAATATTAAATCCCCTCATACCAACATCAATACCGCCTTCCATGGCGGTATTTTTATGCCCACGGAAAAATATTTTCATTCTGTTATGATTATTTTTAGGCACTTTGTGATATTCATGATATATCGCTTCATTGTAATTAAAGATCATCAGGTTATAACAAGTGAAAACAACTTTAGGCTGGCGTGAATGGGGCGCATTACCCGATTTGGGCATTGATGCCATCAAAATGAAAGTAGATACCGGAGCTAAAACCTCCTGTCTGCATGCCTTTAATCTCGAACCTTTTGAAAAAAATGGTGAGCAATGGATAAAAATCTTTTTGCACCCCAATCAGAATGACGATCAAACCGTGCATGAGTGTGAAGCTCGGGTAATTGATCAACGCAGTGTGCGTGACTCTGGTGGCCATGAAGAAGTGCGCTATGTAGTTGAAACTCAACTACAATTAGCAGAGCATCAATTTCCTATCGAACTGACGCTGACCAATCGCGATAGCATGAAATTTAGAATGCTGCTAGGTAGACAGGCAATGTTGCACCGATTTATTGTTGACCCTACCGCTTCATACATCATTTCTTAATCTAACCAAATAGGCCCTAATATGAGAATTGCCGTTCTATCTCGCAATGCTAATTTATATTCCACACGCCGACTGAAAGAAGCCGCCATAGAACGTGGTCATGACGTGCATGTTGTCGATGCCTTAAAATGCTATATGAACATCAATATGCAAACCCCATCCGTACATGTAAAAGGCCATGAATTACCCCATTTTGATGCCATTATTCCGCGTATCGGTGCTTCGGTAACGTTTTACGGCACCGCCGTATTACGTCAGTTTGAAATGATGGGCGTTTATCCGGTCAATGAATCGGTGGCGATTACCCGTAGCCGCGATAAATTGCGTTCATTGCAATTACTTTCACGCAAAGGTATTGGCTTGCCCATTACCGGCTTTGCCAATCAGGCCAGTAATATTCCCGATCTGATTGAAATGGTCGGTGGTGCGCCATTAGTAATTAAACTGCTTGAAGGGACCCAAGGGATCGGTGTGGTACTGGCCGAAACCCGTTCAGCGGCAGAGAGTGTTATCGAAGCTTTTATGGGCTTAAAAGCCGATATTATGGTGCAAGAATATATTAAAGAGGCCGGTGGGGCCGATATACGCTGTTTCGTGCTCGGTGATAAAGTAATTGCCGCCATGAAACGTCAGGCTAAAGCGGGGGAATTCCGATCTAACCTGCACCGTGGCGGTACTGCCACCGTGGTACGTTTGACTCCGGAAGAACGCAGTACTGCGGTACGCGCTGCACGCACCATGGGCTTAAACGTCGCCGGGGTGGATATTTTACGCTCTAGCCATGGTCCGGTAGTAATGGAAGTCAATTCATCTCCGGGCTTAGAAGGCATTGAAGCCGCTACAGGTAAAGATGTGGCAGGTAAAATTATTGAGTTTATCGAAAAAAATGCCAGCGCAACTAAAACCCGTACTCGTGGAAAGGGGTAACCATGCCCCGTCGCCCTGCCTTTGAACTTGCCGATAAAATCATCCCTGCCGGTAAACAGGTTTCGGTTAAAATACCATCAGTCAGACTTTACACCGATACCCCAATTGATTTGCACGTGGAAGTATTTCATGGCATCAAAGAGGGTCCGACCATGTTGGTGTGTGCTGCAGTACATGGTGATGAATTAAACGGAGTGGATATTTGTCGCCGTTTAATTAAAAAGCTTAACCCTAAACGGCTGCACGGTACGGTGATGATTGTACCTATTGTCAACGTATTTGGTTTTATTCAGCAAACCCGTTATCTGCCGGATAGACGGGATTTAAATCGCTGTTTTCCGGGGTCGGAACAAGGTACGTTGGGCTCCCGTTTAGCCCATTTATTTTCATCTCAGTTAATGAGTCGTGCCAGTCATATTATCGATCTGCACACCGGCGCGATTCACCGTAGCAACATGCCGCAAATCCGCGCCAATGTGAAAGATCCGGTGGCATTAAAAATGGCTGAGGCTTTTCATGTTCCGATTATTTTGCATGCCAAAGAATTAGACGGCTCACTGCGAGCCCAAGCGAGCAAATTGGGGTGTTCGGCAATTATCTACGAAGCCGGTGAAGCCCTGCGCTTTGACCAAACCGCCATTAAAGCCGGTTTAAATGGTGTACTGAATGTCATGAAAGAGCTGGGTATAGTCCAGCGTCGTGGTAGTCGGGTAAAGTTTGATCCCATTGTCACCAACCATAGCCAATGGATACGTAACGAAAATGATGGGGTTATTATTAGCCGCATTCGTTTAGGTGAACGAGTCAAGAAAGGCCAAATTTTAGGTTATTCAGCCAGTCCTCATGGCGAAATGGAACAAGCCATTCGCTCGCCTATTGATGGTATGGTAATTGGTATCTCCAATATCCCCGTAGCCAATCAGGGTGAAGCGTTATTCCATATTGCGCGTATCAGTACCGATCAGATCTCCGAAGCCGGTGATATTGTTGACTCGTTTATCGAAGATTTTGATAGTCGGGTGCTGTAAGCCAAACACGAATACTGCCGGTTATTTTTTCTGTGTAAAAAATCTGCTTGACCCTAAAGTATACTTTAGGGTTTATCCTTATAATTCATTTAGAGGATGGTGGATAAATGAATAGTCAGTTTTATCAAATTGGGGAATTAGCCAAGCAAACCCATATTAGCGTCGAAACCTTGCGCTACTATGAATCTAAAGGGCTGATCAGCGCACAACAACGTACCGACTCCGGCTATCGATTATATGCAGAAGCCGATGTGCAGCGTTTACATTTTGTCTTGCAAGCCAAAAAAGTCGGCTTTTCACTTAAAGAAATTGATCAGTTATTAAATCTTCAAGTCGCAAAAGATCGGCATACCTGTGAAGAGGTCAAACAGGTAACCGGTAATAAAATTGAAGAAATCGAACAAAAAATTCATGATCTTAATCAAATAAAACAGGCACTACAGCGTTTACATCAGGCCTGTTGCGGGGGTCAAGAAAGTGCCGCCAACTGCTCCATTTTACAAACATTAGAAGATCCGGATTTTTCAGGACAATTAAAATGAATATGCTTATCGAATTGCTCAGCCACTTTATTGATCTGTTTATTGAATCAGCCCCTTGGCTACTGTTGGGTTTGCTGATTGCGGGATTAATGCAATGGTTAGTGCCCATCAGTTTATTACAAAAACAGTTAGGTAAAAACGATACGTCATCGGTAATCAAAGCGGCTTTAATAGGCGCGCCCTTGCCACTTTGTTCATGTGGAGTCATTCCGGCCGCAATAGGATTACGACGCGCTGGCGCTTCAAAATCGGCCAGTATTTCCTTTTTAGTCGCCACCCCTGAAACAGGTGTGGATTCAATTTCCGTATCTTATGCGCTATTAGGGCCTTTTATGGCAATCGTTCGACCCGTTACCGCCATTTTAAGCGCGATATATGCCGGTTTATTAGTGATGCTGGTAGACCGGCCAGAAAAGCAAACTAAATCAGCCGATGTTTCTCGTCCGAGCAACACCAGCTGTTGCGCCAGCGAGCAAGTCGAAACCGTAAAACAAAGTTGTTGTGCCAGTGAAACGCCTGAACCGGTTAAAAAGAGTTGCTGCGCCAGTGAGAGTCAGGAGCCCGTTCAAAAAAGCTGTTGCAGTACTCCGTCTGCTAAAGAAAAACCGGTCAGTCTTGGCCAGCGATTAATTAATAGCGTTAGTTTTGCCAGCGGAAAATTATTGCGTGATATCAGTATTTGGTTATTGATTGGATTGGCAATGGCAGCGTTGGTTAAAACCTTTGTACCAGTGGACTTTTTAACCCAATGGGGGGGTGGTTTTATTGCTATGGCAGTCATGGCACTGATCGGCATTCCCATGTATATCTGTGCGACAGCATCCACCCCCTTAGCGTTAGGTTTTCTAGCGGCTGGTGTATCACCTGGCGCAGTACTGGTGTTTATGCTGGCGGGACCTGCAACCAATATTTCAACCATGGGCATGATCCACAAAGAGTTGGGTACCCCGGTATTAATTACCTATCTGTTCAGTATTTTTACCGCGAGTATTGGGTTTGGTTATCTAACTAATTGGTTGGTTGATCAATATGACTTTACCATTGCTGCAACAACACTCAGTGGACATCAGCATAACCAATCTTATCTGTATCTTTTTTGTGCGCTGTTGTTAGCAGGATTAATGCTAAAAAACCTATTTCGTTGGCTTAATATACGTCAAGCCAACAGGCTGCCATCAAATTAAGTTAACCTGGGGTAGCGGTTTAATAACCGCTGCACCGGCTCGGGATAAACCACTTGTTCCCATAACGTTTTGCATAACTCGCCGGTCTCATCCCAACGCCGGGCTTTAATCCAGTCGACGAGTAAATCAACATCCTGCGGAAAAATCACTCTGTCCACACCAGGCGCCAATAGCCACTTTTCCAGTATATCGGTATCTAATGCTTCCATACTGCTACACAAATTCAGCTCTAGCAGGGTTAACACATTAGATAATTGCTCAAATTGGCCATGCAGGGGTTTGATCAGCAACTTTTTGCCCAACATTAAACATTCGCTGGATAACTCAAAGCCGCCATTGGCAATCACACCGGCACTTTCAACAAGGGCTTCACGAAACCCCTGCTTTGAAGTTTTACGCCATTGAATGTTGTCGTCGTCATAATCTGCCTCCAATTCAGGATGGAAACAAATAAAACGCCGTTCGCTGATAGGTTTAAGAAACTCTTCAATATCGGCAAGGCTCTCAAAAGGCAAATACACCAAATATTGGTCACTGCACATATCCCTGCCTAACTGAATATCAATCAGGGGAGGTAACAAATTAAAACCAAAATGATGCCAATGAACGCCAAGGTTGATATCACAAGGGGCGAAATGTTTTAGCAGCAGCCGGTTCAGCATATTGTCGCCCTGCTTGGGCACTGCATGAGCAAAAGCCGCCTGATGGCTAATCGATATGGATGGAATACCTTGTCGACGAGCTGCCCAAGCGGAAACCGGCTCAAAATCATTAATCAATAAATCATAGTCGGCTAAATCTAACGATTTGATGTCTTGGAAAAACTGCCCCACTTTGGCATTGCGAAAGGTTTTCCAATGGTCAATCGAGCCATTGCAGGTAACAAAAGACAACCCATTGCGATGTTGATAATCACCAAACACTTCCATATCAAAATATTTACTTTTATCTCGGCCACTAAACAAGTAATCCACTTGTATATCATCTCTGGCGGCAAAGGCTTTAGCCATCACGCGGGCACGGGTAATATGACCATTACCGGTACCTTGTATACCGTAAAATATTTTCATACTGCTCAACTATAAAAGGATAGAAAGACTAATCAGTGCGATGGTTTCACCTAACAAGGCACCTACAATAATATCGCTGGGATAATGCACACCGAGTAACACTCGGGAAATCCCAATGATGCTCGCCCAGATGTAAACCAAAGGCATAATTTGTGGGTAAAAGCTGGCTAATAGTGACGCCATTAAAAACGCGGCGGCGGTATGCCCCGAAGGCAGACTGAATCTATCTGACGGGGCGATATGGGCGGTAAAGTTACTGAATAAATCGCAAGGGCGCTGACGCTTGAAGGACTTTTTCAAGACCACATATAAGGGCAATTCCATCGCATAGGCCAACAATGCACAATAAAGCAATACCGTGCCCTTTTCTTGCTCGAAGTACCAAATCAGCAAGGCAACCAATAAGTACAGGTAGCCATCGCCCGTTTTTGAAACCAAACGGATCACATTGCAATTCCGACCCGCTGTTTTATTAAAAATCCAATAAAACAGCTGTGTATCTGTGCGTGAGAGCAAATTCATATCAGAACACCTCTAACTTTATTAATAACCAATGCTAGAAGCGCTTTTTGAAACAACCGTGACAATATTAAGAAGCTTTAATGACAAACAAGGCCTTGGCAGAGTAAATCGCCTTAAATGCAATTGAACCTTTTAACTATATGACTTCTGGCAGTATACTCATTGCTGCATAGTCTGATTTAGGGATCATCATGGATTACAACACCTCTGAGCTTTGTGATTTATTTACCGATAGTGTCGATGTCGTCGAACCCATGTTTATTAGTTATGGTGGGCGCAGTTCCTATGGCGGTGAAATCACTACCGTTAAATGTTTTGAATCCCGAGGCCTAATTGAACAAGTCTTACAAACACCGGGGCAAGGTAAAATATTACTCGTTGATGGCGGAGGTTCGATGCGTCGGGCACTTATTGACGCTAACCTGGCACGCCTCGCTCTGGAAAACGAGTGGGAAGGTATTGTCTGCTACGGTAGCGTGCGCGATGTAGATTCACTGGTAGATATGGACATCGGTATTCATGCCATTGCAGCCATTCCGGTCGGCGCTGATTTTGAGCCTAACGGTGAAATTGATGTGGCCGTTAACTTTGGTGGAGTTACTTTTTTACCAGAAGATCATCTGTATGCCGATAGCTCCGGAATTATTTTATCTCCCGAACCACTCGATGCCGAATAGCGCTTTTAAGCTCTAAATGCTGCCCTTTTTACACCCTTTTACCCAACAGCAACGCCTGGAAAACACCAAAACTCGTCCCGGGGAAACCCGGATGGGTGAAGCCATTGGCTTATTATCCAGTACCTTAACACTACAAAATGCGCATCAGAACGGGTTTCGCTATGCAGTGGTGGGAATACCAGAAGATATTGGTCCCCGCGCTAATTTGGGTAAAGGCGGAGCGGATAAAGGATGGCAGGCCTTTTTAACTTATTTCCTCAATCTGCAATCTAATTCGTTTTTATCCGGCCAAGATATTTTGCTGCTCGGTCAGGTGCAAACTGACGATCTGGAGGGGCACAATACCGACTCATTACGGCGTGCCTGTAGCGAGTTGGATGAAAGGGTAAATGCGGTATTGCAACAATGTTTTAGCGCCAATTTAATCCCCATCGTCATTGGCGGTGGACATAACAATGCCTTGCCCATTATTCAGGCATGTTATCAATCAACACAACAACCATTGGCCGTGGCCAATCTGGATCCCCATGCGGATTTTCGTCAACCGGAAGGACGCCATAGTGGCAATCCGTTCCGCTACGCCTATGATGCCGGCTGGTTAAATCGCTACACCATCATTGGTTTACACGAACAAAAAAATTCCCAGTCAGCCCTAAATGCCCTGCGCCAAGCGGCTTTTCCGTTTTACAGTATTCAGCGCTGGAAATGGCGTCAGGAAATTCAGCTCGACGAAATTCTGGAAAAAACCGCAGAATATCTGGCTAACAGTCATCTACCCATAGGCCTGGAAATCGATTTAGATGCCATTTCAGATATGCCGTCCAGCGCCATTACCCACTGCGGAGTCAGTTCAGTGGACGCACTGCACTACATTGATTATTTGGGCCAACTGGAAAATATCCGTTACCTGCATATAGCCGAAGGCGCCCCGGAAAGACATCCCGCAGGCATCGAGGCAGGAAATCAGATAGTGGGTCAGATGCTAACTGAACTGGTATGTACCTTTATTAAGGCCAGAGAACACCAGTAGATAAAAGGATTAATTACCCCTCACAATGAACCTAGGGAGTAATAAAATCTCATACTAAATAGTTCTTCATTATCGAATTTTGACGTCCGGATTGTGCCATTTGTGGTCGTAGACTATTTTTAAATGGCTCCTAAAAGCAGACACCCAATACTTTTGTGTAGGATCTGAAAAGAGCGATGTAGCAAAAGCAAATTAGCCACTAGTTGACGATCTGTTCGGGGTGGAAAGCGGTCATCGACAAGTTATGTTCTTTTAGATAATTAAGCTGCACTTGAAAATAGACTATTGGGGCCCGGTTTCAGGCCCTTTACGGTCATTAGCAGGCAGTATCATTTTAAGGGATAGTTACAGTAGGAGGACTGACATGCCATGCAAATTAGCCCCCAAGCGAACATTTAAACAAATCAAACCAGTCAAAAACAACAGCTGTCACAGGGGGTTGTAAATAGTTTTAATTCTTCTTATATTCAATACAGTAATCAACGAAGGAGTAGTTGTAAGTGAATACAGTGGAGGTTAGTTATCGCGCATTTATCGCTTTTTTAATAGTGTTTTTATTGAATTCAGCCAGTTTTGTCCATGCAAACCCAGGGACTAAGACGAAAATAAATTTACTCGTTGAAAGAGACTATCAACCAGATTTTTTTTCTGGTAGTTGGCTAGTTTCAACGGAAACCGAAAAAATTGAGGCGCTCATATGGTCAAATGAAGTCGGTAGAACCGTCGGTTATTTATTCTCCCACAAAACTGGGTTTCTCTATGAAATACTGATAGAACCTCAGCGATTACGAGGTAAGCATTTTTTCATTGTTTCTCGAAAAGAAAAATTTTCCCCAGCTTATAACTCGTCAACTTATAAAGATATCGACCGATGGATTCATGGCTATATTGTTGATAAAAACAGTTTCAGACTTGAGGCAAAAGAATCACAACAGAAGTTTTTTACAGATGAGTTAGGAAGCAACAAGGACGCACAGTTAGAGTTTTCCCGGGCAAAAGTTTCAGAAGAGTTTGTTTTACAATTGAATGCATACCAATATTTAAATAGTAACTTTACTCACCAATTAATCGCTCCGTTAGCAATATTTCGTTCCGAAACCCCTCAATTTCTTGTGGCTGAAGAGATAGAAGAATTCGTTCAAGAGAATATTCATATGAGGAAAAATAGTCCATACGACACTATAAAAACGAGGCCGATTTCCGAAATTAGCTTATCTCAGGTAAAAGATAACAGCCGAGAATGTAAAGCATTTAGCCGTGAAAATGGAAAGGTTCTATTTACCCGGTTAGCGAATAGAAAGGATAAGAAAAGGTTTTATTTTGCTGTAGAGGGAGAAGGCGTATTTTTTTATTATCAAGGAGGAGGAAGCAGTAAGGTTGAAATGTATGACCTAGCTTCACAAGATACTGAAACAGCTGTATTTTTGTGTGACAACCAAGCCTCTCCTAACAATAATAATTTACCAAGCGCATGCCCACTTTGTTTTTATCCTGCTGGGCGTTATCTAGACCAAGTTTATCGCGGAAATATCAGAGCTGATGAGGGCGACTACATGATTCCGCATCTTAAGCGCAGCGCTCACGCAAAGGTTAAGGATATAATTGACGGAACAAAGAGGTTAAACTTAATTGAAGAGATGCTGGGTTTTTACATGTTAAATTACTCGGATAGTCCAAAACAGTGTTTTCACCCTGGAGCATTTAAAATAACCAAAACCGTAGATGTGTCTGGCTACAAGATAACTGATGGACTCGGTTCGGAGGTAACTCGTGTGGACCCTTATCAGGTTAGTGATACATATAAACTTAACAAAGAATTTAAGGAGGCGTGTTCTGATATTTGTTTCAAACACGGAACATTAATAATTGAAGCTCAATCAGCCTCTTTATTTGAAAGAAAAGATAGTGTCAAAAAAGAAAAACAGACGGTTCTTGAGGTATTTAGCAGTCTTGAAAAGTTCATGAACGATTATGACTGTAATAGTGATGTTCGAAAGAAATTCGAACATAATTTAATAAAGCAATATAACTTTTATAACAGCCAATAGCATTTATATGGGGCTCTGTTACTTTGTCTCAGATATAGGTAACGCCTAAAGCAGCGTCCGTAGTGTAGGCGCGAAGCGCCGAAACGAAGGTCCAGCCCCGAAGGATCGAAGCTGACTTTACTTGTTAGGCATTTTTCATTGCGTCTATAGCTTTAAGATACTGCTGCTTTTCAAACACAAAACCTTCGAAAGCCGAATAATCCCAGTCATCGTCTCTATGAGGTTGCTCGAACTCAGACCAAATAACCTTATTGCCCTGTAAGCTGATTTTACAGAGCAACGGCCAGCAACCTACAGTACCGCACTCACAACCGAGCAGTGCTGTTTTGTTTTCTTCATCCCCCCAATCTGCCTTATCTTTTCCAAGATAATATTTTTCGAGTGAAGATAATACCTCAATAGCATGGTAGCCCCCTGCAAGGTCTGGATGTCCTTCCTTTGTTGCCATTGGCATCTCATAAGCTTTCATAATTTTTGCCAACGGTATGTCATCGATAAAGATATTAACCAGTGAAGATTCATAACCGGAATCATATTTATGCTTCTTTATGACCTTGAATGTAATCCTGTTCATACTTATGCCTAACGAGACTGCAGAAAAGTCGACTTTGACTGCTCACCACATCGTCTTTGTTTAAATTTACAATGCTCATAACCTTGCCGTGAGCAATGATATTTTGCAAAGTTTTTTACGCCTTGCTTTGATTTTTATGATGTTTGAAAGTTTTGTGAAAATGTCTGCTGAGTGCCAGTTGCAGACGTTAAGATTGAAGGATGTCAACGATCACTTTGTACCTGAAGCAGACTACCTCCTCAGTTATTGCCAATGTCAGATTTTCGCTCAATGCGGTCGTAACCAGTATGAGACTTGATTACTCTACCATTTCCCATCAACTCTGTGCCTGCGTGGTCACATAGCTTTAGCTTTTAATGTGCGACTGCCATTGTTCAACCGTGATTTTATACAACACATGTTCTGCTAATGGATGCCCTTGGGGAACTTTGGGATTAATAAAGTTTTGCTGCATATTGCGCATGCCAATTTTGTGCATCACCGCCTGTGAAGGAGCATTAGCAACCGCGGTGAAGGAAAATATCTGGGGTAAATCCAGTTTAACAAAAGCAAACTGCAAACAGGCTTTGGCTGCTTCACTGGCATAACCTTGTCGCCAGCTGTGTTTGGCTAATCGCCAGCCTATTTCTACACCGGGTTCTACCGGCAGAATGTCGGGAATAGGTTGCATCCCGACAAAACCGATAAAATCCCCCTGCTGTTTGCGCTCTACTGCCCAAAACCCCCAGCCTCGCTGACTAATCCCGTCCTGATAGCGTTGAATGCCTTCGTCACTTTGCGTGGCACTAAACGGGGCGGGGAAAAATTCGGTCACATCGGGATCGGCATTCAGATCGGCAAAAGGTTGTCGGTCGGATGCTTGCCATTGGCGTAAAATCAATCGGTCAGTTTCAAGCATAGTAATTATCTACAGGTTAATAACCGCACCATTTTGCCACATTTTAATAATTGAGTGGTTGCCAATTTGATAAGCCAACTGATTAGGATGGCTAATGTCCCAGCAGACTAAATCAGCCTGTTTGCCCACTTCAATACTGCCGATATGTTGCTCCATTCCCAGCGCCTTGGCGGCATTAATTGTCACCCCTTGCAGGGCTTCCTCTGGCGTCAATCCAAACAGGGTGCAAGCCATATTGATCATCAAGGGTAAATTGCAAATTGGTGAAGAGCCGGGATTGAAATCCGTTGCCAGCGCCATCGGCACCTTGTATTGGCGCAATAAATCAATGGGCGGTTTTTGGGTTTCTTTTAAATAATAAAATGCGCCGGGTAATAACGTTGCCACCGTGCCGCTTTGTGCGATGGCTTGTACACCCGTTTCATCCAGATATTCAATATGATCCACCGATAGCGCATTAAAACTGGCTGCTAATGCACTACCGCCCATATTGGTTAACTGTTCCGCATGCAGTTTTACCGGCAAATCCAGTGCCTTTGCTTGTTCAAATACGCGTCGGGTTTGCTCAACAGTAAAGCCAATCGATTCACAAAACACATCCACGGCATCTGCCAATTTCTGTTGGGCGACTTGTGGCAGTAATTCATTACACAGCATATCGATATACGCATCAGCATTGTCCGCATATTCAGGCGGTAAAGCATGTGCGCCCAGAAAAGTGGTCTGTACCTTAATGGGTAAATGCTCAGCCAACTGGCGCGCCACTCGCAGCATTTTTAATTCAGTTTGGCTATCCAGACCATAACCGGATTTCACTTCAATACAAGTGACGCCTTGTGATAACAACGTGGTCGCCCGCTGTAATGCCAGTTGCAATAATTCCTGTTCAGACGCTGCACGTGTGGCGCTCACAGTACGCTGAATACCGCCGCCCTGAGCAGCAATATCAGCATAACTGACACCCTGCAATCGTTGCTCAAATTCGTCGGCGCGATTACCGGCAAACACTAAATGCGTATGGCAATCGATCAGGCCGGGAGTGAGCCACTGTCCTTTCAATGATTCAATCAATGGCTCCTGATTTAATTCAGGTAACTCACTTTGTTGCCCGACCCAGGTAATTTGTCCTCCCGCCATCGTCAGTGCTGCGTTACGGACAATGCCGTAAGGTTGACCGTTTTCCGTTATAGTTGCCAGATTAACGTCCAGCAGCAACGTATCTGCGTCGACAACTAACCCCATATCAATTGCTCTTCTATCATTATTTATTAGCCTTATGCCAACTTGTCTATACAAGAATAATATGCCAGTATCTTGTATAGACAAGTAAATAACAAGTTCACCCACAACAATAGTCGAAATATGTCAGGTTCTAAATACCAACAGATAAAACAGCATATATTGGATAAAGTCGAATCCGGTCAGTGGCCGGAGAATCACCCTGTTCCTTCAGAAAATCAGTTGGCGCAGCAATTTACTGTTAGCCGCATGACCGCAAGGCGAGCTTTGCAGGAATTATCCGAACAAGGTGTACTAACCCGCACTCAGGGCGCGGCAACCGTGGTGGCCAGCCTGACATCCCAGTCTTCCGTTTTGGAAATTCGCAATATCGCCGATGAAATCCAAGCCAGACATCATCAGCATCATGCCAAAGTGCTGGCACTCAACTCAATTAAAGCCGATACCCAACTTGCTGCCCAGTTACAGGTTCCGGTCGACTCCGTTATTGCCTACAGCTGTATTTGTCATTACGAAAACAACATTGCAGTACAGCTTGAACAACGCTATGTGAATCTGGAACTGGTCAAAGACTATCTGCGACAAGACTTTACGTTAATTACACCACACGAATATTTATGCAATACCGCACCACTCACCGAGGCCAAGCATCAGATTGAAGCTATTTTGCCGGACGCATTAATGCAACAAACGTTGTCCATTGATGCAAACCAGCCCTGTCTGCATATGCACCGGCACACCTGGTCAAAAGACGGCATGGTCAGCTATACCTTGCTGACCCACCCCGGTAATCGATACAAACTTGGCGGACATCTGACCTTTTCGCCAAACGAAAAATGAGAAACCCTATGAAAAATAATCGACACGATCCACAGCGTCTTATCAAGGCGCCCCACGGCAGCCAGTTAACATGCAAAAGCTGGCAAAGCGAAGCTGCCATGCGCATGTTAATGAATAACCTCGATCCTGATGTGGCCGAACGCCCGGAAGATTTAGTGGTGTATGGCGGAATTGGCCGCGCCGCCCGAGACTGGCCATGTTACGACAAAATTATCGATGTTTTGCAGCGACTGGAAGACGATCAAACCTTGCTGGTGCAATCCGGTAAACCGGTCGGGGTATTTCAAACCCATACTGATTCTCCCAGAGTGTTAATCGCCAACTCCAATCTGGTGCCGCACTGGGCGAATTGGGAGCATTTCAACCAGTTAGATAAACAGGGATTGATGATGTATGGCCAGATGACCGCCGGCAGCTGGATCTATATTGGTAGTCAGGGCATCGTACAGGGCACTTATGAAACCTTTGGAGCGGTGGCCAAACAGCATTTTGATGGTGACACAAAAAGTAAGTGGATACTTACTGGCGGTTTAGGCGGCATGGGTGGAGCGCAACCGTTGGCCGCTACCATGGCTGGATTTTCCATGCTAGCAGTAGAATGTGATGAAACCCGCATCGATTTCAGACTGCGTACCGGTTATGTGGATAAAAAAGCCACTTCACTGGATGAAGCGCTCGCCATCATTAACCAATCCGAACAACCCGTTTCAGTGGGTTTACTCGGCAATGCCGCCGATATTTTTGCCGAGTTGGTAGATAAAAATATCACCCCGGATGTAGTTACCGACCAGACCTCGGCTCACGATCCGCTGAATGGTTATTTACCTCAAGGCTGGAGTATGGCAAAAGCGGCCGAGATGCGTACACAGGATGAACGTACGGTGGTTAAAGCCGCCAAACAATCGATGGCGGTACAAGTGCAAGCCATGCTCACATTGCAACAGCGCGGCGCTGCTACTCTGGATTACGGCAACAATATTCGGCAGATGGCCTTTGAAGAAGGGGTCAGTAACGCTTTTGACTTCCCGGGTTTTGTGCCGGCTTATATCCGTCCATTATTCTGTGAAGGTATTGGTCCTTTCCGCTGGGTGGCCTTGTCCGGCGACCCAGAAGATATTTATAAAACCGATCAGAAAGTTAAAGAACTGATCCCCGATAATCCACATTTACACAATTGGCTGGATATGGCCCGTGAACGCATCCAGTTTCAGGGATTGCCAGCCAGAATTTGCTGGATTGGTCTCAAAGATAGGGCACGAGTTGCACTGGCCTTTAATGAAATGGTCAAAAACGGCGAGTTATCTGCACCAGTCGTCATTGGCCGTGATCATCTGGATTCCGGTTCGGTAGCCAGTCCAAACCGGGAAACCGAATCCATGCTGGATGGCTCCGATGCCGTATCTGACTGGCCATTGCTGAATGCTATGCTAAGTACTGCCGGTGGCGCAACCTGGGTCAGTTTGCATCACGGTGGTGGTGTCGGCATGGGCTTTAGTCAACATGCGGGGGTGGTGATTTTATGTGATGGCACCGATGCGGCAGCCAAACGAGTGGGCCGGGTATTATGGAATGATCCTGCCACTGGTGTCATGCGCCACGCTGACGCCGGTTATGACATTGCCATCGAATGCGCCAAACAAAACAATCTCGATTTACCCATGCTGGAAAATAATCATGACAGATAATCAACTAACCCTACATCCCGGCAAACTCACACTGACACAACTGCGTCAGGTCAGCCGGGCTAAATTACATATTAGCTTAACTGAATCTGCCCATGCGGATATCCATGCTTCGGCACAAACCGTGCAAAAAGTGATTGAGCAAGGACGGGTGGTATACGGTATTAACACCGGTTTTGGTTTATTAGCCAATACCCGAATTAAACCGGACGAACTGGAATTATTGCAACGCTCGATTGTTCTGTCCCATGCCGCCGGCACCGGGGCGTTAATGGATGATGAAACGGTACGCTTAATGATGGTGTTAAAAATTAACTCACTGTCGCGCGGATACTCCGGTATCCGATTACAGGTTATTGAACATCTGATCGCACTGGTTAATGCCGAAGTATATCCCTGCGTACCCAAAAAAGGTTCAGTCGGTGCCAGTGGCGATTTGGCTCCTTTAGCCCATATGAGTATGCCATTAATGGGGGAAGGGCATGTTCGCTACCAAGGTAACATTATTACCGGATCCGAAGGACTTGAAATAGCCGGTTTGCAAGCGCTAACTTTTGCCCCAAAAGAAGGGTTGGCCTTACTCAATGGTACGCAGGCGTCCACCGCATTTGCTTTGCAGGGATTATTTCATGCAGAAGATTTATTGGCGGCAGCCACCGTCAGTGGGGCCATGTGCGTCGAAGCCGCATTAGGCAGTCGTGCACCTTTTGATCCGCGTATTCACCAAGCTCGCGGCCAACAAGGCCAAATCGATATGGCCGCTGCCTATCGGGAATTACTGGATGAGCACAGTGAAATCGGCTCATCCCATCAGGATTGTGAAAAAGTACAAGACCCCTATTCATTGCGCTGCCAACCCCAAGTAATGGGAGCCTGCCTCACTCAAATTCGGTTTTGTGCTGATGTGTTACTGACCGAAGCCAACGGAGTCACCGATAATCCATTAATCTTCGGTGAAGATATTATCTCCGGTGGGAATTTTCATGCCGAGCCAGTCGCCATGGCGGCAGATAACTTGGCGTTGGCGATTGCAGAAATTGGCGCCTTGTCAGAACGTCGCAGTGCATTACTAATTGATACCAATTTGAGCAAACTCCCCCCCTTTCTGGTTGAGAATGGTGGTGTGAATTCCGGTTTTATGCTGGCGCAAGTCACTGCGGCAGCACTGGCGTCAGAGAACAAATCGCTGGCACATCCGGCATCGGTGGACAGTTTACCGACCTCAGCCAATCAGGAAGATCATGTCTCGATGGCCACCTTTGCCGCCAGACGACTGGCTGATATGGCCGAGAATACCCGCGGAATAATCGCTGTGGAGTTACTAAGTGCTGCACAAGGCATGGATTTTCGTCGTCCGCTCAAATCCAGTCTAAAGGTAGAGCAAGGCTATCAACTAGTGCGTGAGCAAGTCAGCTTTTATGATTCGGATCGTTACTTTTCACCGGATATTGAGCATATCAGTCAAATTATTGGAGAAGGAAAATTTAACCCTCTGGTGGAGAGTATTTTAATCAGCTAGGGCGTATTTTTGTGCCACACCCTCATTCCAGTATTTAATCAGGGTGTGGCAGTTAACTGGCTATTTTTAACATCGGCTCAAAAGCCATGCCGATAGATACCAAATTGTGCTCTTTGCGTTGTGAACAAACTTTGGCATAGACTTCCTGTAGCTCACCAGTTTCGGGGTGTTCCAGCTCAATATAAACATATTCCTGTTTGATTCCCCGAACCGACTCACCGACTTCGAATTCGAAACGACATCCCCCTGCAGAGATATCGGTAATCACCCCAACCATGCGACTACTTTCTTTGGTCATATAAATTTGTGCCGGTTTACGATAAGCCTTGCGCTGCTCACGGCGTAATTCCCGCATTTGTATTTCATCGGGGAAACTAACATAAACCAATTTATGCGGATGATTGGTGAAACCTTGTAATACTGCTCTAAAAGCCAGACATTCGCCGGTGGTTTTTTCACAAATAGTACGGATAACTAAGGGAATACCATCCACCAACTGGTCACGAATAAAACCATAACGTTTACTGTCAGGTTGTTCCAAAATAAGATAATGATGCTCTTTGGCACCCACTAAAAAGGTTTTAAATCGGTCGCGTAGATGATTCTGGATTTCAACATCGACAAATTGTCCCATGCGGACATTATCGAAAATAATATGTTCTTGCAGTGCCGCTACTGAAATATCTGGCATCTGTAAACCTCCGGTTAACGTCAATACCAAGGGGGAAGGCTAGTCTTAACTCCTGTCAGCCTTGAATTTATTATCAGTAGATCTTTACCAAATGCAACATTTATTATTTTTAAAATGCATTTTTAGGTTAGTTTTCAAGCTCTTGGTAATGAAAAAGCCTGAACGGAATCGATACTCGACGCTCCGACCGCCAACATCAATAGACGATCAATTCCTAATGCCACGCCGGCACAATCGGGTAATCCCTGCTCCAACGCATCAAGCAATCGCTCATCAGCTTGCATCTGCTGGTATCCAAGCGTTTGACGTTTGTGATTGTCTTGTTCAAAACGCCCGCGTTGCTCTGTCGCATTAGCTAGTTCATGAAAACCATTAGCCAACTCAACACCTTTGTAATACACCTCGAAACGCTCAGCCACTCTGGAATCGCCAGGATGAATGCGAGCAAGGGCCGCTTGACTGGCCGGGAAATGATAGATCATACAAGGACGGTCTTGACCGATATGCGGTTCAATACAATGGTTAAACAATATCTGCAATAAGATATCTGGATCGGTTTCCTGATCGGCAAAATCCGCTATACCCAACTCCATCACCCTATTTTGCAACTGGGCTAATGTTGCGCTGAGAGGATCGAGAGATAAATACTCACTAAAAACCTGCTGATAACTCATTTGTTGCGGTACAGCGCAATCAAGTATTCTTACCAATAAATCAGCCATTTCATTCATTAGATCAAAATGATCAAAGCCAACCCGATACCATTCGAGCATGGTAAATTCAGGATTATGCAACCTTCCCGCTTCTTCATTACGGTAGGCTTTACATATTTGATAAATACAGCCACTTCCGGCACAAAGCAGCCTTTTCATTGCATATTCTGGCGAAGTTTGCAGGTATAGATCTTTGCCCTGCGCATCTTGCTCCGCAAGGCCTGGCCCAACAAACTGAGTCCTAAAACTAACCAAATATGGGTCTGTCACGCCATGTTTGGCCAATTGTGGTGTTTCCACTTCCAAAACATTACGTTCGGCAAAAAACGATCTGATACTAGCCAGGATCTTTGCTCGTTGTTGCAAGGTTTGGAGAGAAGCGCCAGGTTGCCAGTTCATAGGAAGGTTCTGTTATTAATCGGGGGCTTAACAGGAAAACCCACCCTGTTTGTATAGGGTGGGTAAAACATAATTATTTTTGTGCGCGAGACACATATTCACCGTTACGTGTATCCACTTTAACCACTTCACCGGTTTGAACAAATAGTGGTACCCGCACTACAGCGCCAGTACTTAATGTAGCCGGTTTACCACCGGTGCCAGCCGTATCGCCTTTTAGGCCAGGATCGGTCTCGGTTATTTGTAGTTCTACAAAGTTAGGTGGCGTCACTGAAATGGGTGAACCATTCCATAAGGTAATAGTGCATTCATCATTTTCAACCAACCATTTGATGCTATCGCCAACGGCATTTTTATCTGCGGCAATTTGTTCAAAGGTTTCATTGTTCATGAAATGCCAGAATTCACCATCGGAATACAAATATGCTAAACTGGTGTCCAGTACGTCGGCTCCTTCGAATGATTCTCCGGATTTGAATGTTTTTTCCAACACTTTACCTGAAATCAGTTTACGAATTTTAACCCGGTTAAAGGCCTGACCTTTACCTGGTTTAACGTATTCGTTGTCTAAAATGTTGCAAGGCTCACCATCGAGCATTATTTTAAGGCCCGCTTTAAAGTCGTTTGTGCTGTAATTAGCCATTTTTTCCTCATTACCCATAAGAGCACTAAATTAATTGATGCAGATAATACCTAATATTCAGCAATCTGTGGATAGAGATTGGCAAAAAGAATTAGCCGACTGTATTACCGATCCGGCGGCGCTGCTTGAACAACTTGAACTCGACCCCGCTGAATACCAACTGGATATGCCTGCCCGTAAGCTTTTTCCGCTACGTGTTCCACGTCCTTTTATGCGACGGATGCAAAAAGGTAATCCGCGCGATCCGTTATTTTTACAGGTCTTCACTCAAGCCAGTGAGTTTACATTGCACCCGGACTACAGTGTCGATCCACTGCAAGAACAAGATAATCACTCACCGGGGCTATTACATAAATATCAGAGTCGAGTGCTATTGGTTGTGCGCGGTGGTTGTGCGGTTAATTGTCGATATTGTTTTCGCCGCCATTTTCCTTATGCCGATAATCAGGTCAATAAAGCGGGTTGGTTAAAAGCATTGGAACATATTGCTGCGGATAGCAAAATTAATGAAGTGATTTATTCCGGTGGCGATCCATTGATGGCAAAAGATGACTTTTTGGCGTGGTTAACCGAGCAAGTCAGTGCTATTCCGCACATTAAGCGATTGCGTATTCATACTCGCTTACCCGTGGTAATCCCCAGTCGTATTACCCCACAATTAATAGAGTGGTTCACTCAATCTAGATTAAAGCCCATTATGGTGTTGCATGTTAATCATGCTAATGAAATTGATAGCGCTTTTACTCAAGCAATGAAAAAACTGGCTGACGCAGGAGTAACCTTGCTCAATCAGGCTGTTTTATTAAAAGACGTGAACGATAGCGGTGAAGCACACTATCAACTCAATGAACAATTATTTGATTGTGGAGTTTTACCTTATTACTTACATATGCTGGATAAGGTACAAGGTGCAGAGCATTTTGCGGTCAGTGATAAACAAGCCAGAGTGATAATGGCTGAAATGATAAAGCGTTTACCGGGCTATCTGGTGCCTAAACTGGTGAGAGAAATAGGCGGCCAGCCCGGAAAAACGCCATTGGACTTATTACTCCATCCGTAATCCAGGATCGGTTTATCGTTCATCTTCACCAACGGGGGTGAAGATGAACGATCAACACTACCTAGGCAAACAGATCAACGTTTGATCCTAATGCCGAATTAGCAGATGTTGCTTTTGGCACGTCAGATGCTGAATCCAGCAGCTGAAGCGTTTGCTGACCGGTTTGCTCTTGCTGGCTTTTAGCCAGTTTGGCAGCCCGTAATTCCGCAGACGCGTCGGACATTCCAGAGGTACTTGCCCCTTGTAGTTCCATACCATTCTCCTAAAACCTGTATCAATACTGCCAATGAGCCAATACTGATTAAACAGGTGTTGTACTTGTTAGATATTACAAAAACAGGCAGAATTGCCCGCCTTCGGTTGTTTATCGGCCGCCATTAATAAATCTTTAGCTTTTTTTGGAAAAAAATCACTTTTATTTATGCAGAATATAATCGACAAACTTAAAGACAACTTGCAGATCATTTATCGCCGGGGTCTAGACGCCGACAAAACCTTGGCCACATTACAACTACAAGGTAAAGGCAAGTTTCAATATGTATTCGCCGAAGACGCCGGTTTTAACGTAAAAAGCAAACGCTTTCAGCCTTATATTGAAGAGTTAGCTAAAGACATTATCCAGCTTGAACAAAGCGATGAAAAACAACAGCCCAACCTGTTACCCAATATAGTGAAAAAAATTGAATTGCTGTTTGCCACCTTAAGTCAATTGCAGGATAGCTTAAAAAGCTAACTGACGAGTCACCTGTTCGAACTGAAAACGCCGCATTAAATGCGGCGTTCGTGTTTGCACTAACTAAGACTTATTTATCCTTCTGGAGATAATCTTCAAACGTATCTTCAAACCAGCGCTGCAACATATTCTTTTCATAATGTAAGCGATCACTCTCGTGAATACGCCCACCTCTATCCATAAACGCCATATCCTTCAGCTCTTCAGTACCTTCTTTAAGGGTGGCCCCTGTGCTATCGGTTAGCTTGTAGCTAAAATCCATGCGTGGAATATCCAAATTTTTAACCAGACGCACATCTGAACTTGAATTCAATCCCACCATCATTCCAGGCCAAACTTCACCGGCTAAATCCAGATTAGTTACCGTCATCGATAACTTGTAGCCATCGGGTAAATCTTTAAGCTCTTTAGTGAGAAATTTTTCAATATCCTCAAACGTTTGCTTGCGAAAACTGCTCCGCGTCTGACTTGTAGGTTTCACATCCCGATACTTGTCCGGTTTATCCCAATTAACCTCAAGCTCACCCTGCGCAAAACTGGCCAAAGGCAATAACACCATGCTAGCTGCACTCAACAATATCATTAGCTTTTTCATTATTGACACCTCGTAATCAGTTATTCGTTTCAAGCTATATGCTGATATTACTAAAGTAAACTGAATACTGACTGAATTAACCTACAAACTGTTGTACACCAAATGGTCTATTTTACCGTTTCCAAGACCTATTACACATGCTTATGTTTGCTGGCGCACAGATAGCACTTAATTAACCTTGTAGCTTTATTTTTTGACTTAATTAGAGAGAAAAGTAATGGGATTGGGCACAATATTAGTATTAATTCTTATTTTTGCGTTGTTGGGTGTGATTCCAACGTGGCCACATAGCCGCAGTTGGGGCTATGGGCCAAGTGGCTTAGTCACAATTTTGCTAATCATTATTGTCGTACTATTGCTAACGGGAAGAATTTAACTACATTTTCCTCATTAAGCTTAGTCTGGATTGGGGTTAAAAGCCCCAATTACATCGTCACAAACTCTTCCGCACTAGTCGGGTGGATCGCAACGCAGGCATCAAAATCGGCTTTAGTGGCGCCCATTTTTATTGCCACACCGAAACCTTGCAGGATCTCGTCCATGCCATAACCAATACCATGTAATCCCACGACTTTTTGCTCTTCACCGGCACAAATCAACTTCATCTTGGTCATTTGTCGATGGCGGGTAACCGCGGTGTACATGGCGGCAAAACCGGATTGATAAACGGTAATATTGTCATCACCAAACTGTTTTCTGGCTTCAGGCTCAGTTAGTCCAATTGTTCCAATTGCCGGATGGCTAAACACCACAGTGGGAATATTGTTGTAATCCATGTGGGCTTGGGTTTGATTATTAAACAAGCGTTCCGAGAGTAAACGTCCGGCTTTGACCGCCACTGGGGTTAATTCAACTTGTCCGGTATTATCGCCTACCGCATAAATACCCGGTACCGACGTATTCTGGAATTTATCTACCTTAATATAACCTTTGTGATCCAGCTCTACGCCTATATCGTCCAGACCTAGCTGATTATTGGCAGGAGTGCGACCAATGGCCCAAATGAGGCTGTCCACCTCTAATGAGGCATTATTATCAAAATCGACTTTCAAACTACCGTCAGCATTTTTGCTAACAGATTTCACCTGATGGTGAGTTAACAGAGTGGGCCCATCTTCAGCCATTATTTCCACTAATGTTTGGCTAATCATGGGATCAAACTGACGCAGCGGAGTGTCATGCCTTACCGCCAAACTGGTTTGGCTACCGAGTGAATGCATCACCCCCGCCAATTCCACCGCAATATAACCGGCACCCACCACTAACACTCTTTGCGGCTGTTGCTGCAGCGCAAAGAAACCATCTGAATCAATCCCTAACTCAGCTCCGGGAATATCCGGCAACACCGGACGTCCACCGGTAGCAATCATAATGTGCTCGGCTCGAAACTGCTGGCCATCAACCTCTACAGTATGGGCATCAATAAAGCGGGCAAACCCCTTAATCACGGTCACGTTATTGTTACCCAATACCCGATCATAGGAGGCATGAATACGTTCAATATAGGCTTGGCGACTCGCGACCAAGCGGCTCCAGTCAAATTTTTTCAGTTCTACATCAAAGCCGTAATCACCTGAATATTTATGAATGGCTTCAGCAACTTGTGCACCAAACCACATGGTTTTCTTGGGAACACAGCCTACGTTAACGCAGGTACCACCAATATGTTTGGCTTCGATAATCGCAACTTTCTTGCCGTGTTTAGCTGCTCGATTGGCCGATGCGATACCGCCACTACCACCGCCAATACAAATATAATCGAATGTTGTCATTAGGACTCCCGTAAATACTGTTAATACACATACATTAACGTCATGCAATAAGAGGCCAATGATGACACACGCAAAAAAAAAGCCAAAACTTTCGTTTTGGCCATTTTCACAAATAAATTAGCAATTAGCGTTTTAAACGATATCCGGCCAACAAGCCCAGCATCATGACTAACCAACCAAAACTGCCACCACCAGACGAACCCGAACCACTATTGTTATCCACTGAATCAATCAACGTGTTAGGAGCTGGGGTAATTTCAGGATGAGTGGTCACATCTGCATCAATAACCACGATGTCGTTTATCATCACCAGATTCTGTCCGCTAAGCTCTACCTCGTTTTGTGCATCCTCAGCCGTGTAATCAGCCAATGGAATATCCGATAAGGCACAATAAGGATTTTGCGACGAACACATATTAAAGATAGATAACGCCGCAATAGCATCAACCACATCCATCCCATCACCCAATACCTGGCCAAATACAGTAAAACCGCCATTATCTGTATCCAAATTAACGCTATTATTAGTTAAGTTAATAAACCACTGGGAAGTCGCACTGTTAGGCTTACCGCGCTGTTTAGCCATTGCAATGGTACCGCGCACATTGGATAACTCAGGCTCATTAATGACTGCAGCACTGGTGACCACTTCCGTGATGGGAAAATCCCCTTCAAATTTAAAACCGCCGGTTTGTACTACGAAGTCCGGCACCGAACGATGCACGATAGTTTGGTAATATTCACCGGAGTTTACGTAAGCCAGAAAATTCTCTACCGTTTTTGGGGTAGCATTATCAAACAGGTTAACTTCGAAACTCCCCATTGATGTCTGTACTTCTACCACCGTAGCCGAACTGCCAAAACTGATTAATCCCATCATTAAGGCGATAGAAGCTGATTTTAATTTTGTTACTTGATGCATTAGACAAAAACCCTATTAAAAATTTGCATGCACCATAAGGGAATGCCTAACGAGAAAATAGCGCTGAAATGCTTTTTTTTGATCCAATTTGTAATCCACCGATAAAACCGCAGCGACACACCGGTAAAAATACAACTATAAGTAGCGGGTACAAAGCAAGCAGTAAAAAACGATGTTGATATGCAACACTTGAGTTTTGGACTACTGCCCCAATCATATTCTGACTAAACCATTAATAGCATGGACTGACAATTGCCTATGAACTCAAGTGCCACTGACATTTCTCAACTGCCCCAATTTTCCACTATCAACCCTAGTGAAATTTTGCCCGCCATTGAAAAAAATATTGACCAATGCAAACAACAAATCGAACAACTGCTGGCACAAAACAGCCATTACACTTGGGATAATTTGATTGCACCTTTGGAAGAAAGTGACGATCAATTTAGCCGATTATGGTCACCGATTTCTCATTTGAATTCCGTCCTGAGTTCTGATCCATTGCGCGAAGCCCATGATGCTTGTCTTCCTTTATTATCCGACTACGGCACCTTTGTTGGCCAGCACAAGGGACTTTACGACGCTTATGTGCAAATTCATGCCAGTGACGAATTTAATCACCTGGATGAAGCCCAACAAAAAGTCATTACCAATACCCTAAGAGATTTCGAATTATCCGGTATCGCATTGGATGAGGATAAAAAACGTCATTATGCCGAGATAAAAAGCCGCTTGTCGGATTTATCATCAACCTTCTCGAATAATGTGATGGACGCTACACTGGGCTGGCAAAAACATATCGACAATGAACAAGATTTAGCGGGTCTTCCCGAGTCAGCCATTGCCGCTGCAGCTCAGGCGGCACAAGCGAAAGAGCTATCCGGCTGGTTATTCACATTAGATATACCCAGTTATTTGCCAGTGATGATGTACGCCGATGATCGCGCATTGCGTGAAGAATTTTATCGTGCTTATTGCACTCGCGCATCCGACCAAGGACCCAATGCCGGCAAATGGGATAACGGCCCGGTAATGGATGAAATCTTGGCTCTGCGTCATGAGTTGTCGCAATTATTAGGTTTTGAGAGCTATGCCGAGCGTTCGCTATCAACCAAAATGGCCGAATCACCACAACAAGTCATTGGCTTTTTAAATGATCTGGCCGAACGTTCCAAACCTCAAGCCCAGCAGGATCTTGACGAGCTTACCCAATTTGCCAACCAACAACATGGCATGAATGAATTACAGGCCTGGGATTTGGCCTATTACAGCGAAAAGCTGAAAGAACAAAAGTATGCTATTTCCGACGAACAATTGCGCCCCTATTTTCCCGAAAAAACCGTGCTGAACGGATTGTTTGAAGTTGTACATCGCTTGTACGGTTTAACCATCCAACCTCGGGATAACGTCGATGTCTGGCATAAAGATGTGCAGTTTTACGACATTATCGATAGCACCGGCCAACTGCGCGGTGGTTTTTATCTGGATCTTTACGCCAGAGCCCATAAACGCGGTGGGGCATGGATGGATGAATGCCAGGTACGTCGCCAAACTCAAAGTGGCGAACTGCAAACACCAGTGGCGTATTTAACCTGTAACTTTAATGGCCCGGTCGGTGACAAACCGGCACTGTTTACCCATGATGAAGTCATTACTCTATTCCATGAATTTGGTCACGGCATTCATCACATGCTAACTAAAGTTTCAGTTGGTGGAGTATCCGGTATCAATGGAGTGGCCTGGGATGCGGTGGAACTACCCAGCCAATTTTTAGAAAACTGGTGCTGGGAAGAACAGGCATTGGCCTTTATTTCTGGTCATTATGAAACCGGTGAACCATTGCCTAAAGCATTATTAGACAAAGTATTAGCCGCCCGGAATTTCCAATCGGCAATGCAAATGATTCGTCAGCTGGAATTTAGCCTATTCGATTTCCACTTGCACCATGAATACAATCCTGCGATTGAAAATCAGCCTCAACAGGTACTGGACAAGATTCGTCAGCAGGTATCCGTTGTGATCCCGCCGGCGTTTAATCGATTCCAGCACAGCTTTGGCCATATTTTTGCTGGCGGTTACGCGGCAGGTTATTACAGCTATAAATGGGCGGAAGTATTATCTGCCGATGCCTTTAGCCGGTTTGAAGAAGAAGGGATATTCAATCCGCAAACCGGACATGATTTCTTGACCCATATTCTGGAAATGGGTGGTTGTCGCGAACCGATGGAATTGTTTGTCGCCTTCCGTGGACGCGAACCCAAAGTGGATGCGCTACTGAGACATTCAGGCATTAACTAAACTTTAAATCACATAGTCACGCTGCCATTTGCCCTCTTATCCAAAACGAATGGCAGCGTTATGGTTATCACATATCGCTTTTTTGCAAAAACTTAGCTGGTAATCGTAGTTATTAATTTCAATCAAATCCGTTACACTACCTGCTCGCTAAAGTAGGACAACCTAATGCACGAATCTAATTCATCTGAACAAACCCATTTCGGTTTTAAAAATGTCGATAAAACACAAAAAGCATCGATGGTAGCCGAGGTATTTCATTCTGTTGCGGCTAAATACGATGTAATGAACGATTTAATGTCCATGGGCATTCACCGTTTGTGGAAACGTTTCACCATCGATTGTAGTGGCGCCAGAGCAGGACATACCGTATTAGATTTAGCCGGTGGCACGGGAGATTTGACTGCCAAATTTTCACGTATCGTGGGCTCACAAGGCAAAGTTATTCTGGCAGATATTAATAATGCCATGCTCAAAGTGGGTCGTGACAAGTTACGCGATAAAGGCATCGTGGGTAATGTCGAATATGTGCAAGCCAATGCGGAGGCATTGCCGTTTCCAGATAACACCTTCGACATCATTACCATTGCGTTTGGTTTACGTAATGTAACGGATAAAGACAAAGCATTGGCGTCCATGTATCGGGTATTAAAACCCGGTGGGCGTTTGTTGGTGCTGGAATTCTCTAAACCAGAAAATGAATTATTAAATAAGGTTTATGACGCCTATTCGTTTCATTTATTACCTAAAATTGGCCAAGTGGTCGCCAACGATGCGGACAGTTATCAATATTTAGCCGAATCCATTCGCATGCATCCTGATCAAGAAACCCTGAAAAACATGATGGAGCAAGCCGGCTTTGAACAGACCACCTATCACAATTTAACCGGTGGTATTGTCGCGTTACATCGTGGATACAAATTTTAATGCCCGCAGCCCAACTCGCCAGCGCTATTCTGGAAACCACCATAAATAAATTGCTCAGCATGGATGAGCAAAGCGCCCAACGTTTAGCCCCGTTGGCCGGGAAACAGTTAAAAGTGGAGTTACAGGAATTACCTTGGCCATTAACCTTTGTGTTTAATGACTCCATCGATGTACTGGTTAATGCTGAAGGAGAGGTAGACTGTACTTTACGCTTATCACTTAGCACCTTGACGAAGTTACAAGATACCAGTCAGTTAACCCAGTTGATTCAAAACAGAGAACTGGAATTGATTGGCGATTTGCATGTTGCGCAAAGTTTTAGCGTGCTAATGAAAGAATTGCATATTGACTGGGAAGAGCAGCTATCGGTTTACACCGGTGATGTGTTCGCCCATCAAACCATGCGTTCTGCGCAACAATTGGGGCAATCGGTTAAACATTCTGCCGGGCAATTTCGTGATTTACTGCGTGATGCCGCAATAGAAGAAAAAGCCATTGCCGCTCATCCTGTCGCTGTTGAAGCATTCTATCAGGATGTCAACCAGTTGCGAGCCGATACCGCCCGCTTTGAAGCACGTCTATACCTGCTTCGATCAAAAATGAAGTCGTAAACCATGCGTGCATTTCGCTTATATAAAATTAATACCACATTGTTGGAACACGGGCTGGACGAATTAATTCCGGCTAAATGGTTACCTTGGTATGCCCGTTTAGTGCGCCATAGTGCGTTCTGGATCCGTAATCGATTTGCCGACAAGTCCCGTGGCGAACGACTGCGTTTAGCCCTGCAATCACTGGGGCCAATTTTTATCAAGTTCGGCCAGATGTTATCTACACGGCGAGATTTATTACCTGCCGATATTGCCGATGAACTAAGCTTGTTACAGGATAAAGTCGATCCTTTTGATGGCCACCTAGCCCAACAAATTATTCAACAAGCGCTGCAAATTGAGTCCATTGATGAGTTATTCAGCGACTTTGCCGTAACGCCCCTCGCCTCGGCGTCCATAGCTCAAGTGCACACAGCCAAATTAAAGGCCGATGGCAGCGAAGTCATCATCAAAGTTATTCGCCCGAATATCAAAGACACCATTGAAGCCGATATAGAGCTGCTGCGTACCCTCGCGTTAATTGTCAAAAAGTGGCTACCGGATGGCAAACGATTGCGCCCGGTTGAAGTGGTGAATGAATATGAACGCACCATTATTGATGAGCTGAATTTATTATCCGAAGCGGCTAATGGCAAACAGTTAAGACGTAATTTTGAGCACTCCAACGCACTGTACATCCCACGAATTTATCTGGAACTATGCCGCAAAAATGTACTGGTAATGGAACGTATTTATGGCATTCCAGTCGCCAATATCGCTGAGCTTGAAGCCCAAAACACCAATATGAAACTGTTGGCTGAACGGGGAGTAGAAGTATTTTTTACTCAGGTATTCCGCGATAGCTTTTTCCATGCCGACATGCATCCAGGCAATATTTTTGTCTCGCGGGATAACCCTCAGGATCCCCAATATATTGGGATTGATTTCGGTATCGTCGGCACCTTAAACAGTGAAGACAAACGCTATCTGGCCGAAAATTTTGTGGCCTTTTTTAATCGTGATTATCTTAAAGTCGCCACTTTACATGTGGATTCCGGCTGGGTGCCAGCCGATACCAATGTGGCCGAATTTGAGGCTGCGGTTCGTTCCGTTTGCGATCCCATATTTCAAAAGCCGTTAGCCGAAATTAGTTTCGGTATTGT
This sequence comes from Neptunicella sp., assembly GCF_048268085.1. Lineage (NCBI taxonomy): Bacteria > Pseudomonadati > Pseudomonadota > Gammaproteobacteria > Alteromonadales > Alteromonadaceae > Neptunicella > Neptunicella sp. Next base: position 120,051 of record NZ_JBLWWF010000012.1, read on the forward strand.
ATTGCTGCAATTGTTTAATACTGCTCGACGCTTCAATATGGCGGTACAACCGCAATTAGTTTTACTACAAAAAACCTTACTCTATATTGAAGGTTTAGGACGTCAGTTATACCCTCAGCTTGATCTATGGCAGACCGCTAAACCCTTTTTGGAGAACTGGATGAAAGAACAAATTGGCTTAAAAGCGATGGTGAAAAAGATTAGCGATAACCTGCCCTATTGGTCAGAAAAGCTGCCTGATATGCCAGACTTGCTGCATGACGCATTAAAGCAACTCAAACAACTGCCCGAGCAGCAACGTCAACAGCAGTTACAACAGTTAGAGTTGCAGCAAAAAGCCAATAAAGGCAAGTTCCTGGGTTTAATTGGTAGTACCTTAGTTTTAGTTGCCTGTGTTTTGCCCCTTTATCAGGTGCATTGGTGGGTACCCGGTTTACTCGGCTTATGCGGTATTAGCTGCTGGATACAAGGCTGGCGCTATAACAGCTAAGGTTTACCAAAATAGCCTTCTACTCGCATTGCTAAACCAATTGAGGTTTTGAACTGCTCATCTCTGCGCCACGTTAAAAACGGCTCTACTTCGAAAAACAGCCACTCGCGTAAGGCATTCATCCGCCACCGGGTACTGAGTAAATATTCTTCCGGTCGGTAGCTCGGCTGGCTTTTTCCTTCTACATAAAAACCGTATACCACGGCGTTTTTTTCGTTAATTTGCAAATAATTGTATGCCCCATGCTGCCATACCCAATCATTTTCCTTATCGCGAAAATAATAATGGTTATCAAAACGAAACAACATATTCTGGGTCAGGTTAGTTTCATATTGCAGCATCAAATGAACACCAAAACCGTCGCGGCTATAATAATAAGCCGATGTTTCCCAGTTGATGTTGCTGTTGGGTGATAATTCAAAAATGCGGCGGTACTGACTTTTAACAAAAGGCTGCAGTTTTCGACCAATACCCACGCGATGCGAAATATCGCGTTTTTTGTCATGTTTAGATGTCCAACGTAACGACAGATTAAAGCGGTTTTTATCGGTAACCGCGTCATTGCGGGCAGAAAGGATTGGGCTATTTTGCTCTTCATCATCATAATCGGAAAAAACCACATTGGTTTGATGCTTAGCGTTAGGTAAATCCACTTTTAGACGAAAACGGCTAATAAATTGATTCAACTCGGTACTGCGTGGTTCCCAACCCAGTTTAATTCTGGCTTCTCCGCTAGCTTTTTCATGCAGTTGAAAATTATCATCCATAAAAAAACCATCAAACCAGTTAGCGGTATCATTCACCGATTCGGACACGTCAGCATGCATTGCATCCAGCCAGTCTTGTTCGGTTAGCTCTGTTGGTTGTTCAGAAAAGACTGAGGCACAGTTTACTAATGAATAAAATACGAAAGGGACGAGCAACCGCAATATCATTTTTCCTTAACATCGATAACACTAGTGATGATAAATAATCTAGATTGAATCAAATCCAGTGACCTTTTCAATTACCTACGTATAATGCACTTAATTGTATGTTATCAGGAGAATTTTGTGGCAGGTATCAGCATATGGCAATTAGCCATTATCTTAGTCATTGTAGTGTTATTGTTTGGCACTAAAAAGTTTCGCACTCTGGGTTCTGATCTGGGATCGGCAGTTAAAGGCTTTAAAAAGGCCGTCAGCGATGACGACAAAGACGCTAATTTTGACGAACAAAAAAAAGTGGCCAATAACGTCGAAGAAGCTAAACCTGAAACTCAAACACAAGATCAAAAGGATAAAGTTTGATCTATGTTTGATATCGGCTTTTGGGAACTATTGTTAATCGGTATTGTTGCTTTACTGGTGTTGGGCCCCGAGCGATTGCCCGGTGCTATTCGCTCAGCCAGTAAAACCTTGCGCAGTGTAAAATCAATGGCGCATGGATTTAAAAATGAAATGAGTGAGCAATTGCGTATTCATGAGCTACATGCCGACCTAAAGAAAGCCGAACAAATGAATATGAAAAACCTCACGCCGGAATTGGAGCGAAGCGTTAAAGAGCTCACCGACTCGGCCAAATCAGTTCAGCATCCATATAAAAAAGTAGACGATGGCAACAGCACAAAGCCTTCTTGAGCATTTAGTTGAATTACGCAGTCGGTTACTCAAAGCACTGTTGAGTGTTTTTGCCGTCTTTTTATGTCTGGTTTACTTCGCCAACGATTTATATCACTGGTTAGCCAAACCCTTATTGGATGTATTGCCGGCTGATACCCAAATGATCGCAACAGATTTGACGGCACCGTTTTTTGCTCCGTTCAAACTTACGCTGGTGTTATCATTTTTTGCTGCGATCCCTTTTGTGCTGTATCAAATATGGGGGTTTATCGCCCCGGGTTTGTATCGTAATGAAAAGCGTTTAATTGTCCCGTTATTACTCTCCAGTACGATATTGTTTTACTTGGGCATTGCCTTTGCCTATTTTGTGGTATTTCCTATTGCGTTCGCCTTTTTTACCGGTATGGCACCACAAGGTGTTACCGTCGCCACTGATATAACCAGCTATCTGGACTTGGTATTAAAGCTGTTTTTTGCCTTTGGCGTGTCTTTCGAAATTCCGATTGCCATTATATTGATGTGCTGGACCGGGATCACGACACCGGCCGCACTAAGAGAAAAGCGTCCTTATGTTATCGTCGGGGTATTTATCATCGGTATGTTATTAACCCCACCTGACGTAATTTCGCAAACCTTGCTGGCAATTCCCATGTGGATCCTGTTTGAGATTGGGGTTTTAGTCGGTGCCGTTTATCAACGTTCCGAACTTGAAGAGCCTGAAGAAGCCGAAGAACAAGAGCTCTAATGAGCAAGTTAACCAAATCAAAATGAGACGATGACACTTTTTGATATAGGGGTAAATCTCACCAATCCTAAAATGCTGGCAGATATAGACGGTATCCTAGCTCGCGCCCATCAAGCTGGTATAAACGGCATGCTCATTACCGGCACCGATATAGCGCAAAGTCAGGCCGCGTTAACATTAACCAGCCATATCTCCCCCATAGACTTATTCTGTACGGCCGGTATTCACCCACATTATGCGCAAGAGGCGGGAACCAATTATATCGAGCAGTTAACTTCACTAGCCAAACATAGCAATGTACGCGCCATTGGCGAATGTGGACTGGATTTTAACCGCAATTTTTCCAGCAAATCCTCACAGTTAGCCGTGTTTGAAGCTCAACTGGAATTAGCTTGTGAATTAGAGTTACCGGTTTTTTTGCATGAACGTGATGCCTTTGATGAACAAATCAAGTTATTAAAACAATATCGCTCACAACTGGTTGGTGGCGTAGCCCATTGCTTTACTGGCAATCGCAACCAGATGGAACAATATTTAGAGCTGGATTTGTATATTGGTATTACGGGTTGGTTGTGTGACGACAAGCGGGGTGATGATTTACAAGGAGCAGTCAAATACTTGCCACTTGAACGCTTATTACTGGAAACGGATGCCCCCTATCTTGCACCCAAAACTCTCAAACCTAAAGTATCCACCAATCAACCTTGTTATTTACCAGAAGTCGCTAAATACTTTAGTCAACTCACTGGCCTGCCTCTCGCCAATGTGGCTAAAACATCTTATGCTAATGCTCAAACTTTATTTAAGCTCAATCCATAGTCTGGATTAAATAATGCCTTCTACCCACATACTACTTAGTGCTAACAAACCTCATCATTATTGGGTGGTTATCATCTTGGGTATCGTTTTATGGGCATGTTATGTGGGGCTTAATATCGACGAGCTTGGCGTGGCGGGTTATCACGATCCGCAACAAAGCATGTTGTCGTTACTAAACCAAAATCAATTATTAGGGTTAGGGATGAGCTGCGGATTTTTCGCTGCCCTTGTTCTGGTTCATCTCATCGGTTTTATCTACACCCGTTATCGTCAATTCCTAATTTTTAGTGCTTTTACATGTTGCTTAATGCTCACTATTGCCGCTCAAACAGACCTATTTTTATATGTTTGGCCTGATAATGCGTGGCTAGCCGAACATAGTGTATCGATATTTGCGATGGCCAGTTTGTTATCAGCACTAATGTTATTTTCCGGTACTTTCGATACTAAAAAATTTGCACCGATACTCCATTCTTTCATTCAATATATTGCTATTGGGTTAGGCATTTCGCTTGTTGCAAGTTTGATAGTCCCGACTTCGATGCTAATCCCAGCTGGCTGGATAGTATTGTGTCTTGCAATGATATTGCTCGGTACGACCTGTTTTTGGTTTGCTTTAAAACAAGGTAAATTCGCTAAAAGCTACTCGATCGCGTGGAGCGGCTTACTACTATGTGTCCTGATAATCAGTTTGAATAACCTGAATATTGTTATTTTACCGTTTCTGCCTTTATCCCTGCTCATCATCGGCTCGTTGTTGACCACCACACTATTAACAATAACGTTGGGACGAGAATATCACCTTGATCAACAACAACGATTCACTGACAGCCAAGACAAACTAACCGAAGAAAAACGATTGCGACGGGAACAAGAAAAAGCTCAGGAAGAACTTGAATATAGCGTGGGTGAACGAACCCTGGAGTTAGAAGTCGCCTTACGGGAATTATCAGAAACCAACCGGGAATTAGAAGAAATTAATACGATTGATCCCTTAACCGGTATTCGTAACCGTCGTTATTTCGACAAAAAATATATTGCTGAGATCCGTCGTAGTCGCCGTGAACAAACCCGTTTTTGTGTAGCGATGGTAGATATTGACCACTTTAAGAAAGTCAATGATCAGTATGGCCACTTAGTCGGTGATGAATGTATTCAGTTTGTTGCCCAAGCTCTTGCCGACCATCTTAAACGACCCAGTGACGATGTGTGTCGCTATGGCGGCGAAGAATTTGCCATATTACTGCCTAATACTGACGAGCAAGGTGCTGTAGAATTGTTAGAGCAGATAATCCGGTTTATCAGAGAGACGCCAATTCCAACCAAAATTGGTGACATACAGATTACCGTCAGTGCAGGTATCGCCTCACAAGTGCTTTCCATTGATAGTCAAGATATGACCTTGTTAGAAACCGCCGACAAAGCATTATACCAATCCAAAAATGCCGGACGTGATCGAGTGACCTATCTCCCGGTTGCCCCCGCACAAACCATTGAGCCTTAGGAAAAACTATGCCACACCCTGAATACCCTTTCATCCGCATGCGCCGCCTTAGAGCCTCCGCTCCTTTGCGCAATATGATTGCAGAATCTCGCTTAACCGCGGCCGATTTAATTTACCCTATGTTTGTGGTTGAGGGTAAAAATAGAACTGAAACAATTGCATCCATGCCGGGTATTGAGAGAATGTCGATTGACCTCTTGATTAAAGAAGCCGAACAATTAGTCAGCCTAGGTATTCCGGCTATCGCGTTATTTCCGGTCACACCTCCGGCGAGTAAAAGTGACTGTGCCAGTGAAGCCTTTAATCCGGATGGTTTAACCCAAAAAGCCGTAAGAGCATTAAAACAATCCGTACCTGATATTGCCGTGATTACGGACGTAGCATTAGATCCTTTTACCTCACACGGTCAAGACGGCTTGATTGATCAACAAGGTTACGTACTCAATGATGCGACCAATGAGGTCTTGGTCAAACAAGCATTATCTCATGCGGAGGCCGGAGCCGATATTGTCGCACCGTCAGATATGATGGATGGCCGCATTGGACAAATTCGCCAGGCACTGGAAGCCAACCAATTTCACAATACTGCCATTATGGCCTATTCAGCCAAATATGCGTCCAGCTATTACGGGCCATTCAGGGATGCGGTGGGCTCTGCTGGAAACATTAAAGGTGGTAACAAGAAAAGTTATCAAATGGATCCAGCCAATTCCAATGAAGCGTTACGGGAAATTGCTCTGGATATTGAGGAAGGGGCGGATATGGTAATGGTCAAACCGGGCATGCCTTATTTGGATATTGTACAACGTTGTAAACAACAATTTGCTGTACCAACTTTCGCCTATCAGGTCAGCGGTGAATACGCCATGCATAAAGCTGCATTTGCCAACGGCTGGTTGGATGAAGAAGCCGTCATTATGGAGTCGTTATTGGCCTTTAAACGCGCGGGAGCCGATGGTATTTTGACTTACTTTGCCAAACAGGCAGCGCAAATATTGACGGCGAACCAATAACCCCTTATCTCGTATTAATAGGGCGCTGATTACGCGCCCTTTTGATAGATTAACAGACTGCCACCTCTATTAATTTAGCGACATTCCAATAGCCAGCCCACTCGATGCTGCTGCCACTTTTCATTGGCTAATTCAGCGTCAATGAGAGGGTGAGCTTTTAGCCAGCCTTCCGGAAAAGTAAGAATGAGCTTGTCCGAATCATACTCGATAAGAATATGAGGTAATGAGTCACTATTGCGACGAATACATAAAATGACGGCTATTCTTAGCACGCGAGTGAGAATCGCCAGATTCATTTTTAAATAAGTCTGATAGCCTTTTAGTACATTGAGCTCAATATTCTGTCGGAAGTTTTGCACTAAATCGCGAATACAATCCCGCTGCAGCCTGGTATAACCTTGCAACTCTACGTGTCGTAGAATATAAGCACCATGTTGATGGCTATTCTTGTAGTCGATATGCAAACCAATCTCATGCAACATGGCGGCACCGAGTAAAATCCCTTCCGCATCGAAATTTTCACCCCACAGATTGTCGGGCAACTGTTCAAATAAGTCGTCGGCCGTCGCAGCGACTCGAATAGCCTGAGCGGTATCAATATGAAAACGTTGTGCCAACATAAAAATACCATGCTGACGGAGGTTATCTTCGCGCATGTCTTCCAACATGCCGTAGATTAATCCCTCACGTAAGGCACCACCGGAGATTTGCATATCTTCAATACCCAGTACTTCAAACAAGGCAATTAAGATGGCTAAACCACTCGGAAAAGGTTGTTTACGGGATTCGTCCAAACCGGGGATCACCAGGTTTTGATGTTCATGACAATCGATACATTGCCGCATCAGGTCATGTAAATACACTAGCCGAATACTATCGTTAATCCCCTGAGTCACCAAAATTTCGACTATCGCTTGCGGGGTGCCGGAAGCTCCCATACATTGCTGCCAATCATAGGGAATAAACATTTCAGCCACGCTGTGGATTTGCTCTTTAGCTGCATCGATGGCGCGCTGAAAATTATCGGCCGACAAATAGCCATCGCTAAAATAGCGTTCAAGAAAAGTAACACAGCCCATATTTAAACTGGCTAACTGTAGCGGCTCAAAGTCTTCACCTACCACCAATTCGGTACTGGCACCGCCAATATCAATCACTAAAGTGTGTCCGACATTAGCTGAGGTATACGCTACACCCAGGAAGATCTGCCGCGCTTCCTCCTCACCGGAGATAACCTCAATGGGGTGTTTTAGAATGGCCTCACCTTGTTGCAAAAATACGTCAGCATTTTTAGCTAAACGTAATGTAGCAGTGGCAACGACTTTAAGGTTTTCAGGAGGAATATCTTCAATCCGTTCGGCAAACGTTCTAAGACAATTCCAGCCCCGCTCTAAACTGGCACGATCGAGATTAAAATTCTCATCCAGTCCTGCTGCCAAGCGGATTTTTTGTTTCACTTTGCCAATGATTTGCACCGAACCGGCAAATACTTTGACAATAACCATATGAAAACTGTTGGAACCAAGATCAATAGCAGCGTAAAGCTGCTCTTGATGGTAATTATTATTATTTAAATCCTGGCTCATTAGCGCTTAGTGTATTTTTTCCCAGATGAAGACGGTCGTTTATTGTATGGTTTACCGCTTTGCATTCTTTTACGATGCTGCATTTTCGGTGGTGTTACGTCATCCAATAATGCGTCAGACTGGTAATCCGACTGCGGTATAGAATGGCGAATATACTCTTCAATGGCAGGTAAATTCAGCGCATATTTTTCACAGGCGAAACTAATAGCATGTCCACTTTCACCAGCTCGACCGGTACGACCTATCCGATGCACATAATCTTCCGCATCATCGGGTAAATCATAGTTGAACACATGAGTGACTTTGTCGATATGCAGTCCACGTGCTGCCACATCCGTAGCGACCAGAATATCCAATTCACTGCGGGTAAAACGATCCAAAATTTGCAGACGTTTCTTTTGCGGCACATCACCGCTCAATAAACCAACACGGTGACCATCAGCTTCCAGCCAAGCTGCGACATTTTCACAACTGTGCTTGGTATTAGCAAAAACAATGGCTTTGTCCGGCCACTCATTTTCCAATAAAGTGAGTAGCAGTAACATCTTGTCTTCGTTGGATGGATAAAATAACTCTTCCTGAATGCGGCTACCGGTCATTTCTTCTGCTTCAACCTGAACATGCACTGGATTGTTCATATGTTCATAGGCCAATTCCTGTACACGAAAAGAAAGCGTGGCAGAAAACAACATACTTAAACGCTCGGCCGGTTTCGGCATCCGTCTGAGTAAAAAACGAATATCTTTTATAAAGCCCAAATCCAGCATTCGGTCCGCTTCATCCAAAACCAATACTTGAATATGCTCTAAGGAAAAAATACCTTGTTTATAGTAATCCAGAATGCGTCCGGTGGTTCCAATTACAATGTCCACACCAGCTTCCAGTTGCTCGCGTTGACTTTGATAGCCTTCCCCACCATAGATTAAGCCCAAACTTAAACCAGTATGTTTGCTTAATAACATGGCATCTTTATGGATTTGAATCGCCAGTTCACGCGTCGGGGCCATAATAATGGCTCGAGGCTGGGCTTTTTCCACTTGAGGATGCGTTAATAAATGATGAAATGTTGACACCAAAAACGCAATCGTTTTACCCGTACCGGTTTGTGCTTGACCTGCAAGATCTTGCCCGGTTAATAAAGGGGGAATACTCAACGCTTGTATCGGTGTACAATGCTCGAAATTGGCTTCCTGGAGACCACTTAGTACATCAGGGTGGATCCCCATGGCGGAAAAATGTGTTTCAGTTAAATGTGTAGTTTGCATAGCTTATAGCTTATCAGTGCTTGCATTAAAAAACAGTTTCTATATAAATAGCCACTTGTAAAGACGTGATAATTTATCACGAGTTTTTGTATACCGGAGAAAAGAATGAGCGACAAAATTATCCAACTATCTGACGATAGCTTTGAAGCCGATGTAATCAACGCGGCAGGCCCTGTTTTAGTAGACTTCTGGGCAGAATGGTGCGGTCCTTGTAAAATGATAGCGCCGATTCTAAATGAAGTTGCGGAAGAATTTGATGGCAAGTTAACAGTTGGTAAACTGAATGTCGACCAAAATAACGAAACTGCGCCTAAATATGGAATCCGTGGCATCCCTACTTTACTGTTATTTAAAGATGGTAACGTAGCTGCGACTAAAGTTGGCGCGCTATCAAAAACCCAGTTGATCGAGTTTTTGAACGAGAATATCTAAATAAATTAATAAAAAATGGCACAAAAGTGCCATTTTTTATCATTTAAACAAGAAAATTACGCCTCTACTTCTAGACCTTCTGTGTTTTTGGTGCTAACTTTAGTCTGTCCAGTTCGGGACACTTACCAAATATTCGCGTTCAAATCAGCGATTTACGAAAAACGTATCATTATTTAATTTCATTCAACTTTGCATTTAAGAGCAACATTTCAAGTAGAAAAACCCACCTATGAATCTAACGGAACTTAAAAACAAACCTATCAACGAACTTGTTGATTTAGCAAACGAAATGGGCCTGGAAAACATGGCTCGTGCACGTAAACAAGACATCATCTTTTCTATACTTAAAGCGCATGCCAAAAGCGGTGAAGATATTTTTGGCAATGGTGTATTGGAGATTCTGCAGGATGGTTTCGGCTTTCTACGCTCAGCAGATTCCTCTTATCTGGCAGGACCGGATGATATTTATGTCTCACCCAGCCAAATAAGACGCTTTAACTTACGAACGGGTGATACCATTTCGGGCAAGATCCGACCGCCAAAAGACAGTGAGCGTTATTTCGCCCTGTTAAAAATCAGCGAAGTCAATTTTGATCGCCCCGAGAACTCCCGTAATAAAATCTTGTTTGAAAACCTGACACCACTGCATGCCAACGAACGTTTGGTTATGGAACGTGGTAACGGCAGTACCGAAGATATTACCGCGCGTGTTCTGGACTTAGCCGCCCCAATTGGTCGTGGTCAACGTGGTCTTATCGTAGCACCACCCAAAGCCGGTAAAACGATTTTGCTACAAAATATCGCGACTTCTATTGCCGCTAATCATCCGGAATGTCAGTTAATTGTATTGTTGATTGACGAACGTCCAGAAGAAGTGACCGAGATGCAGCGCATGGTGCAAGGCGAAGTTGTGGCATCAACCTTCGACGAGCCAGCTAGCCGTCACGTGCAAGTTGCCGAAATGGTCATTGCCAAAGCTAAACGTCTGGTTGAGCACAAAAAAGATGTAGTGATATTACTCGATTCTATTACTCGTCTGGCACGTGCCTACAACACGGTTATTCCATCATCAGGTAAAGTATTAACCGGTGGTGTGGATGCTAACGCGTTGCATAAACCGAAGCGTTTCTTCGGTGCAGCTCGTAACGTGGAAGAAGGCGGCAGTTTAACCATTATCGCCACCGCCTTGGTTGATACCGGTTCTAAAATGGATGAAGTCATCTACGAAGAATTTAAAGGTACCGGTAATATGGAATTACACTTAAACCGTAAGATTGCGGAAAAACGTGTTTTCCCGGCGATTGATTTCAATCGTTCTGGTACTCGTCGTGAAGAATTACTGACCTCGCAAGATGAATTACAAAAAATGTGGATCTTGCGCAAGATTGTGCATGAAATGTCAGAAATTGATGCCATGGAATTCTTGATAGACAAACTATCCATGACTAAAACCAATGACGAGTTCTTTACTGCGATGCGTCGGCAAAAAAGCTAACTAGTATCCCAGCACACAAAAAAAGGCACTGAAAAGTGCCTTTTTGTTATCTGCTGTACTGTTATAAATGTTCGTTATGCAAGGTACCAATCAATTCGTCTTCCAAAGCAAAGCGTTCTTCCAGTTGCTGGCCTAGTTTGGATAAATGATTATCAAAATCCGACATATTGGTATCATCATTTATTTCAGCATAGCGATCATTGAATTTGAGGGCTTCGTCTGTGGTGGCCGAGATTTTAGGACTCAGTGTATCGTACAGAGAATCACCGTTAGACAATTGCTCGTATACTTCAAAATGTCCGGCAGACAGGTAATCCATCAACAATTCGCAAAAATCCGCTACTTTTGATTTATCTGGTAACGCTTGCGATGTCCGCTGATAAGGTGGGATACCGGCCAGGTCACAATACATCACCAATAACATTTGGCGTTCAGTCAACCAATTATCAATAGCGTTATGAGCCCCGCCCCATTTTTGTTTTGCTTGCTCAATACCAGATAACATTCGTATTCTCCTTAACCCTTAACAGCTACCAGAACAGATAATTTCTTGGTAATCATCCACACAGTATATCAAAATGGCGTTGGAGCAAATACTTATGAGAGATGGTATGACCGGATCGGATAGAAAAGATGATTAAACAAAATGTTAAATTACAAATTGAACAACCCGCTTGGTGGCTTATTTTTTCGGGGAATCAATTATTACAAGTCACCAACTCACCCGCTCTCCCTCATCGCACCGCCAAGCAGCTAGATTTTGTTAGCGAATATTTTGAGCAAGTTATTGAAGTGGGACATTATCAGCAATCACCTTGCTATATGATCGATATGGGGGCTGAAATAGCCGAGCAACAAATTGGTGAGTTTTTTGGATTGCGCGATTTGCTGATCGAATCCGACCAAGAATTATTCAATATTGCCGCGCGCGCATGGCAAGTGGCACTATTTTTACGTACCCATCGCTATTGCGGTCAATGTGGTCATGCTACCCAACGCATTGATTGGGAATTAGCGGTGCAATGTCCAACCTGCCAACATCGCTGCTATCCACGTATTTCGCCGTGCATTATCGTTGCCATTCGGCACAACAATAAGATTCTATTGGCACAGGGGCGCCATCATAAAAATGACATGTACTCGACCTTGGCTGGCTTCGTTGAAAGTGGTGAAAGCCTTGAGCAGGCAGTACATCGAGAAGTGATGGAAGAAGTCGGAGTGGAAATTCACAATTTGCGTTACTTCAATAGTCAGCCCTGGCCATTTCCTCACTCCTTGATGATGGGTTATTTAGCCGACTATAAAAGTGGCGAGATAAAAGTAGACGGCCACGAGATTATCAAAGCAGACTGGTTTGATTTTAATAACCTGCCACTCACCCCAGCACCATATTCGATTGCAGGCCAACTGATTCAGGCAACTATCGACCAATAAAAAAGCCTTATCCGAAGATAAGGCTTGAATATTTTAGCGTGGAGGTCTCGTAAACGAGCTTCTTTTTGTTGGTATTTCACTAGCGCGAACAAGTTATAGCAGAGTTTGTTTAACAAAGGCAAGCATTAATGTCGCCAAAATCATACATAAATGCGTTAACACTGCTCACAGCTACCCATAAAAATGTGTACAATAGCGCGGTTTTTCGCATCCCAGGAGTAGGTTCCATTGTCAGACCTTAAAAATGATCGTTATCTCAAAGCGCTACTCAAGCAGCCCGTTGATGTCACACCGGTATGGATGATGCGTCAAGCCGGTCGTTATTTACCTGAATATCGACAGCTGCGCAGCGAAGCCGGTGATTTTATGTCACTGTGTAAAAATGCCGAATTGGCCTGTGAAGTCACCTTACAGCCGTTGCGTCGCTTTGAACTGGATGCGGCGATCCTATTTTCCGATATTCTGACGATTCCCGATGCGATGGGATTAGGCTTGTATTTTGAAGCCGGCGAAGGCCCAAAATTTGAACGCCCGCTGGAATCAGAAGCCGATATTAAAAATCTGCCACTGTTTGATCCTGAGGTAGAACTACAATATGTAATGAATGCGGTTCGCACCATTCGCAAAAACTTACAGGGTGAAGTGCCATTAATCGGCTTTTCCGGCAGTCCCTGGACATTGGCTACTTATATGATTGAAGGGGGTTCCAGTAAAGCCTTTACCAAAATCAAGAAAATGGCCTTTAGTCAGCCACAAACATTACATTTATTGTTAGACAAACTGGCCGATGCGGTTGTTTTATACCTGAATGCACAAATTGCTGCTGGTGCCCAATCGGTAATGGTATTTGATACCTGGGGCGGTGTGTTGTCGCCGGCTGCGTACAAAGAATTCTCTTTGCAATATATGCACAAAATCGTTAGTGGTCTGACTCGCGAAAACGATGGCCGTAAAGTCCCAGTTACTCTGTTCACCAAAAACGGCGGCATGTGGCTGGAAGCAATTGCCGCCACCGGCTGTGATGCTGTAGGGCTGGACTGGACAATTAATATTGACGACGCCAAAGCCCGTGTCGGGGACAAAGTCGCCTTGCAGGGCAATATGGATCCTTCGATGTTATATGCACCGGCAGAGCGCATTGAGCAGGAAGTGAAAACCATTCTGGCCGGATTCGGTAACGGCAGCGGACATGTATTTAATCTGGGCCACGGTATTCATTTGGATGTACCACCAGAGAACGCCAAAGTCTTTATTGATGCGGTACATAAATTCAGTCAGCCTTATCATCAGTAATCGTTCCACTAATAAACGTAAAAAAACGGTCTTTTAAGACTAATGCCGATCAGTTAAGCGATTGACATTTAGCACAAGAAGATCAAAATCCGATGATCACAGGTCATCGGATTTTTTTATGCTCGTTTCTCAAGCCCTTGATGTTATTAATAACTTCAAACCCCACCA
>NZ_JBLWWF010000013.1:0-130015 GCF_048268085.1 Neptunicella sp.
CCTTCCGGACTCCCCTGAAGCGAGCGCGCATTCTACATCCTCATCCTAAACCGTCAACTCCTTTTTTATCCTTTTTGTTCGTTTGCACAGCTTTTGAACACTTTTGCTATAAAAGCGCTATAAATTCACGTTTTTAGTGGAACATAATTGTCTGCGGTTAGTATTGGCTATCTGAGAATAAATCAGTAACATAGAGTGGCTTTACGGAAATTTTACAGTAACCGCTCGGTTACATAAGTTTCATTCATTTATTATATTTTCTTATTTAGGTAGTTATATGAAGTCTTCTTTCGGTATTACTTTATTAGTCTCTATTGTTTTAGCTGTAGTGGGGTATGTTGTTCTTGCCTCTATTTCTTTAGCAATTGCTCCCGCTTTGGCACTCGCCGTAGGCATAGTATTAGGTGGTTTACTTATTCCAATTCTCTCTCAAATTGTTTCAGGCACTAACACTAGTCACGTTGTTGCTAATGATTCTGCAGAGGTGTCCTTGCAAACTCTTTATGTAGGTAATTTGCCCTATCGTGCAAATGAAGCCGCAATCATGGAACTGTTTTCTCAATATGGTCATGTGAATTCGGTTCGTCTAATGAAAGATCGCCGCACCGGTAAACGCAAAGGATATGGTTTCGTTGAGATAGCGGCTAAATCGGCTAAGAAAGCGATTAATTCGTTAAATGATTCTGAATTTCAAGAACGTACATTGAAAGTACGGATGGCAAAAGAAAAGAACGACGACGAATAATCCACTTTTAGCCTCAAACTAAAAAAGCCTGCATCTCGCAGGCTTTTTATTATCAGGATTGTCGCTGGGGAAGATTATCCATTAAGCGCTGATTAAATCCTTTAAAACGATTTATCGCCTCAATTAAATCGGGAGTATGAACTTCAGGCATATTATTAATAATCCCATTGATCAACCCATCAAATGAGTTACCGTCTTGAAGTCTAGCCTGAGCTTTATCGACAACATCGAGCATATGTTCCAAATAATCAGCTACCGGTTTCGCTGCCTTAACACTATCTTGAACATTACCTTCATTTTGATCATTGTAATGTGATACTGCTCCATAAGTTTTAATGACTTCGGTTTGTTTAAAACTAGTGAGTTGTAAAGCAAAACCGGTCAGTTCCTGATCATCGTAGCCCAAATCAAGTGCCTGGTTAAATGCCTTATCAATATCACCATAGAAAAACTCATCGGCTAATTTACCTGCATCACCAACTAACTCACCAATCGCTTTAAGTTCTTCATCATCCAGTTCCCCTTTGACAGAGTAGGACAATTTATTCGACTCATAATGTTGATAGTTAGTTTCACTAGTGACTTGACTCTGTGTCTGTTCAGGCGATTGTGCACCATCCGGGTTGTCTTGAGATTCAGTAGCCTGAGTGGCGCTATTATCAATATCTACCGGAGCGTTATCAGGATCCGGCGTCGTTGAGGTGTCACCTGCCGGACGTGCAACTTGATCAGACGCAGAAGGGGCGGTTGCTACTGCATCTGCAGCCGTCCTGATATTCTGCTTATCTTCATTATTTGAACGGTTCGCTTGCTTATCTGCATCTTGCTGTTGCTCTTTTTGCTTTTGTTGAGTTTCAAGCAGGATTTGTTGATTTAAAGAAAATTGACGCGCATCTTCAAAACTAATCGACACTTCATCACCATCACGAGTCCGGATTGTTAACTGGCCAGATTGCTGCTCGGTGTAATTAACTTGTTGGTTAATAGCTAGCTTGTCAGTATTCGAGCCAACTTGATTGTCGGGTTGCTTTCCGAAAATTTGTTGTTCAAGTGACTTGATCCCTTGCTCAATAAGATCCTGACTTTTGCTAATGCCGTCAGTGATTTCATTATTCATCATATCGCCAAGATCTTTCTTGGCCATATTCACGCCTTTTAATACGCCAGAACGAGCCTGTTCAAACATGCTATTTAACGCTTCGTCGCTCATTCCTTTAGATTTAGCGTTTTTTAATGCTCCACCAACAAAGCTCAGCACGTTTTTCGCCACCTCTTCAAAATCGAACAGACCTTTCTCCTGCTCATTCTTAGGCGACGGGAGATTGGCCTTTTGATCATGGATGACCAAATTCTGATTGAGCGAATGGTTATAAACCCGAGCACCAATAAAGGTCTGAGAGCTAATTGAAAACATTGCACTATTAGTCAGTGAAACATGATTCCCCTGTTTACCAACCGCTTGTTTGTTATTGTCGAATGGCACAGCATCGTTAGAGTGCGACGCGCGCCCCGACATATGCGTCTTGTTACCCAAGAACGCCTTTAAGTCACCAATATTCATAAAAGATACCTCACTATCCTCAACCCAGTATATCGGCCTTTATTGATTATTATTTAGACTTTTTATGCACAAATTTTACGGCCTGCAACGTTCTATGCTATCAATACTTGGCGGGTGAAGTATAAAACCGTACAATCCGCGCCTTTTAACGCCTCATCAGGAGAAAAGCTTTGCGGCCAACTGACATTATATCTGAGCACTATCCGGAACTACTTGCAGAGAAGGCGGAATACATTCAACAACACTTTGCCGCATTACAAACACCAGCCCTAGAAATATTCAGCTCTCCTGTTCTCAACTATCGGCAACGCGCCGAGTTTCGCGTTTGGCACGACGGTGATGATTTATATCACATTATGTTTGATCAGCAATCCAAGCAAAAATACCGAGTCGATCACTATCCTCCAGGATCAGAGTTAATTAATGCTGTGATGCAAGATTTGCTTGTCTTGCTAAAGCACAATGATATGGCCAGAGGTAAATTATTTCAGATTGATTATCTTAGTTCACTCAGCCAACAAATAGTCGTCACCCTGATTTATCATAAACCGTTGTGTGAGCAATGGCAGTCGAGCATTCAACAGATATTGGCTGTGTTACGACAAAAATACGATATCCATCTTATTGGTCGGGCTAAAAAACAAAAAATCGTTCTGGATCAGGATTATGTGATTGAGTCCTTGAACATTAATCAACGTCCCTATCAATTTAAACAAATCGAGAATAGCTTTACTCAACCTAATGCCGTGGTGAATTGTCATATGATTGAGTGGGCACTCGATTGCACCGCACAGTGCCAAGGAGATTTGTTGGAGTTGTACTGTGGCGCAGGCAACTTTACTTTGCCCCTGGCACAAAATTTTAGAAAGGTATTGGCCACTGAAATATCCAAACCTTCTGTTGCAGCGGCACAATTTAATATTGATATTAATCAAATAGACAATGTCACTATTTTGCGCATGTCCAGTGAAGAGTTTACTGAGGCGATGAATAAAACTCGCATATTCACTCGCTTGCAAGACGTTGATCTGGATAGTTTCGACTGCAATACCATTTTAGTTGACCCGCCACGCTCAGGCTTAGACGATGAAACCATTAAATTAGTCAGTCAATATCAGAATATTTTGTATATTTCATGTAATCCCGAGACATTAAAAGACAACCTCAGTAGCCTTTGTCAGTCACACGAGATAAAACGCTTTGCTATGTTTGATCAATTCCCTTACACCCATCATGCAGAATGTGGTGTGTGGTTGGAAAAGATCTAACGACTGCTTTTGGCAGCCGCCCCAATAGCAATGAAGCGTAACTGGATAATCAAGCGTTCAGCCAACTGTTTTTGATATTCCGCTGGCATTTCAATCGCCTCGGCGCCAGCACTGAACACAATTCTAACCATTGCTTCAGCTTGTAAGTTAGCCAGTTCAACCGGTAAACGGGTATGCCGGCCAACATAATCACTTAGTTCAGCGATAAAATGCTGTATTTCGCGAGAGACCGCTTCTCTAAAAGCAGTAGAAGTTCCAGAACGTTCACGCAACAACAATCGAAAAACGTTACTGTTGGCAGCAACAAATTCCATAAAGGTTTCCACTGACACTCGAATAACATCTCCACCAGATGCGATGCGCAAACGAGCCTGTCGCATTAATTGCCGCAACGCCAATCCAGCTTCATCCACCAAAGTTAGGCCTAAATCATCAAGATCTTTAAAGTGTCGATAAAATGAAGTGGGCGCAATTCCCGCTTCACGAGCCACTTCGCGCAAACTAATACTCGATAAACTGCGTTCATCACACAGCAAACTAAATGCAGCATCAATAATGGTATGTCTGGTACGAAGTTTTTGTTCCTTTCGACTCATTCTATTTCTGCTCTTTTCAACATAAATGTCCCAGTTGGCGCGTTATAGCACGTTGTCACAGGACAAGCTAACTCAACCAGCAACAACCACTATTCTCGCTATTTTTTAACCGTTAAACCACCAAATTACTTGCTTTGATTAACCTATTCAGGGTAGATTAGCGCACACTTGTAAGCTCAAATAAATTATATTTAATGAATAAACCTCCTCTAGTCAAAACCAACGTCATTCTATTTACCTTAACGGCTCTTATTTCTGTAACTTTGGTTCCATGGGAAGCCGTTACCAATGGATTTGATTGGGTGGAAATTGGCAGCTTTATCCTATTAACCGGCTACGCTGGTATTTCCATTACCGCCGGTTACCATCGCTTATGGTCACATAAAACTTACGATGCCCATCCGATTATCCGTTTTATTTGGGCAATCGGAGGTGCGTTTGCGCTGCAAAACAGTATTTTACACTGGGCATCTGACCATCGTATTCATCATAAACATGTCGATGATAATGATAGGGATCCCTATTCCGCCAAAAGAGGCTTCTGGTATTCCCATATTGGCTGGATGCTGCGTGAATATCAGGCAAGCCGATATAGTGACTACAATAATTGTCGTGACTTACAGAAAGATCCTATTGTTATGTGGCAACACAAACATTATCTGGCCTTAGCAATAATAACGAATTTTGGCATTCCATTATTTTTAGGCTGGCTAAACAATGACATCTGGGGCATGTTGTTGCTTGCGGGAGTTTTACGTTTAGTAGTATCACACCACGTTACCTTTTTTATCAATTCATTAGCCCACATTTGGGGAAAGCAAACTTATACCGATACCAACACGGCTCGTGATAACGGTTTTTTAGCCTTAATTACTTACGGGGAGGGCTACCACAATTTCCATCATATTTTTGAGTATGATTATCGAAATGGCGTACGTTGGTGGCATTTCGATCCAACCAAATGGTTGATTTTTAGTTTGTCCCTGGTCGGCCTCACCAATAATCTGCGTCGTTGCCCGGAAGAACGTATCGCCAAAGCGCGAATTACCATGCAACTACAACACTCGCAGCAACGCATTGCCCATTTACCGGATGCTGAAGAACTGTTGAGACGTTTTCAGCATGAATATGATATTTTGCTGCATAAAATGAGTGAATATTACTCAACCAAAAAACGTTTAATGGAAATTAAGCGTAAAAAGCTAATCCGTGGTTACGAAAAATTAGAGCTAGACTTTAAATATCAAGAGCTGAAGATGCATCTCCAGTTACAAAAACAAAAATGGAGCAAGCTGAATTCAATGCAATTTGCATAAATCGTACTTCCCACAAAAATCATTCAAACAAAAAATAATAAGCCCGTTTTCACGGGCTTTATTCTTTCCATTCTAATTCCCTGCTAAACTAGCCAGATTGATTTAAACAAGTTGATGATTTTAAAAGACTTTGGAGTACATTGTGAGCGCCAAAAAAACCACCTCTAAACAATCCAATTCGCCTTCGGAAAAGTATCAATACGATGCCGTCGTCATCGGCACTGGTCCGGGTGGAGAAGGAGTTGCAATGCAGCTCGCCAAGGCGGGTAAAAACGTTGCCGTTATTGAACGCTACGAGATGGTGGGTGGCGGGTGTACGCACTGGGGAACAATCCCATCAAAAGCATTGCGCCAATCCGTCAGTCGTTTGACTGAATATAATAATAATCCGCTGTTTAACGATGGTAACAAGACTCGTCATTTAACTTTTCAACAAATGCTCGGCGATGCCAGCGCGGTTATTCGTAAGCAAACTAAATTGCGAAGCGGGTTTTATCAGCGTAACGGGGTAAGCGTGTTACATGGGGAAGCCTCTTTTATTGATCAAAATCACCTGCAGATTAAACGTGTGGATGGCTCTGTGGATACCATTACAACCCATCAAGTTGTCATTGCCACAGGCTCAAGACCATACACTCCGGCAGATATAGACTTTACTCATCCGCGTATTTATAACAGCGACAGCATCCTGTCACTGGATCATGATCCCAAGACCATTATTATTTATGGGGCTGGCGTTATCGGCACCGAATATGCGTCTATTTTCCGTGGTTTAGGCACCAAAGTAGATTTGGTTAATATGCGTGACCGATTATTATCCTTTTTGGATGCGGAAATATCCGATGCATTAAGTTATCACTTGTGGAATAACGGCACGGTTATTCGTCATGAAGAATGTTACAAGAAAGTCGAAGGACGTGACGACTGTGTGGTAATGGATTTGGAATCCGGTAAAAGAATGCGGGCAGATTGCTTGTTGTTTGCTAATGGGCGGACAGGTAATACCGACATGCTAAATCTGCAAGCCGTTGGTTTAAAAGCGGACTCTCGTGGTCAATTAAGTGTCGATGATAATTACAAGACCAGTGTCGATAATATCTATGCGGTAGGCGATGTTATCGGCTATCCAAGCCTGGCATCCGCAGCCTATAACCAAGGGCGTCTTGCTGCCGAAGCAATGCTGACCGGGCAATGCAATACCCGTTTGATTGAAGATATTCCTACTGGCATTTATACCATTCCTGAAATCAGTTCGATTGGAAAAACCGAACACGAACTCACGGCACAAAAAGTGCCCTACGAAGTAGGACGTGCCCAATTTAAGCATCTGGCTCGAGCCCAGATTTCGAATAATTTAGTTGGCAGTCTAAAAATCCTCTTCCATCGTGAAACCAAAGCGGTTTTGGGGATCCATTGTTTTGGTGAGCGAGCGTCCGAAATTGTTCATATCGGTCAGGCGATTATGCAACAAAAAGGCGAAGGCAATACATTGGATTATTTTGTCAATAATACTTTTAATTATCCAACAATGGCCGAAGCTTACCGGGTTGCCGCGTTGAACGGATTAAACCGGATATTTGACTAGGTCAATATGGATAACCTGCTTAAACAGGTTCGTCGCTGCACGTTGTGCAGCGATATATTGCCCTTAGGACCCAACCCCGTAGTAC
Organism: Neptunicella sp.; assembly: GCF_048268085.1. Lineage (NCBI taxonomy): Bacteria > Pseudomonadati > Pseudomonadota > Gammaproteobacteria > Alteromonadales > Alteromonadaceae > Neptunicella > Neptunicella sp. Next base: position 7,157 of record NZ_JBLWWF010000013.1, read on the forward strand.
GGGCAAGCGTGACCAGCAAAATCGTGATTATTGGTCAAGCACCAGGCATTAAGGTGCATCAAAGTAGTATCCCTTGGGATGATGCCTCAGGTGATCGTTTACGCCAATGGCTTAACTTATCAGAGAAGGAATTTTATGATGAGAAAAATATTGCCATTATACCAATGGGATTCTGCTATCCCGGTAAAGCATCATCCGGCGATTTACCTCCAACCAAAATATGTGCGCCGCAGTGGCATGCCGCATTATTAGCCCAAATGCCAGACATAAAATTGAAGCTACTGGTTGGTAGTTATGCTCAACAATATTACTTAGCCGATAAACGGACGCTAACTGAGCGAGTTAGGCACTGGCAAGATTATTTGCCTCACTTTATTCCGCTTCCTCACCCCTCGCCCAGAAACAACATCTGGTTAAAGAAAAACCTCTGGTTTGAGGAAGGGTTATTACCTGCCATACGTCAACGTGTCGCAGGTATTTATCAGAATAAAAATTAATTACTGTAAATAATCACCAGGACGGTAATCATTTATAAACTCAACTAATTCTTCAAACGGCATGGGCTTGGCGTATAAAAAGCCTTGTCCTTCATCACAGCCTAAACTCTGCATATATTTAACTTGCTCGAGGTTTTCAAGTCCTTCAGCAATGGTTTCCAAGCCTAATTTTTTGCCTAGCGTGATAATGGTCTCAGCAAAAAATGACGATTGACCCTCACCTATATCTTTAACAAAAGCTCTGTCTACTTTTAATCGATCCAAAGGTAACTGTTGTAAATAACTCATTGAAGAAAAGCCGGTTCCAAAGTCATCTATCGCAATTGAGACACCAAACTCTTTAAGTGCTTTAAGGGATTCCACCACGATATTCGGCTCATCCATTGCCACACTTTCGGTAATCTCCAATTCGATTTGCCTCGGACAGACTTTATTGGCGGTAATAATCTTCATCACTTGCGAGACAAAATTTGGATCACGAAATTGTGGAACAGAAATATTAACTGCAATCCGCAAACCTTCAACGTTCAACTTTTGTAACTCTTTTAATCGGTGACAGGACTCTTCTAACACCCACATACCAATTTCAACAATTAAGCCGGAGTATTCCGCTAATGGCACAAACACCGCAGGGGAAATAAAACCACCCTCTTTGGACGGCCAGCGTAACAACGCTTCCATCCCAATAATTTTTTCGTCGGTCAGACTAACCTGAGGCTGATACCAAAGCTGCAACTTGCGTTCCGAGAAATCGGTACGTAACTGCCGCATCATCGCCAATCGCCAGAACGTCTGCTCTTCCATCTCTCCCAAGTAATATTCGTAATTACTTGCAGCATTACGTTTGGCCCGATTTAAGGCAATATTGGTATATTTAAGAATATCTAAACCTGTGGCTTCGCAGTCGGTTAATTTAGCAAAACCAATGGTCATATTAACCAACAATCTGTGCTCACCAGCTTTAAAGTGTTGTTTAAACAAATCGTTTAACACTTTCGGGTTAATTTCTTCTTCATAGCCCACCAACCCAAAGACATCAGCCCCTATTCGACCTTTGCCAACGGTGTCACTCAGCTTTTCTTTAAGCAAATCGGCAACCGATATCAATAATTGATTGCCCACTTCCTGACCTAAACCATCATTAATATCAGCAAAATGATTAATATCAATTAACGCAGCAACCATTCGGCCGGAGTTAATTTGTTCTTCTTCGATATTGTCTAATAAATTAATAAATTCAGTTCTGTTGGGCAATTTGGTTAACCAGTCACGATAAGCTGCCAAGCGCAGTTCATGGAACAGATTAACATTCTCGTACCCTACCGACACACTGGATAAAAACACTTCGAGCAGCTGTTTATGTATGTCATCGATATCTTTGCCAATACGCACGAATACAGCAGCTTCGTGTCCGGCACTACACATATATAGCACCGTAAAATCGGGTTCGAAAATATGCTCTTTACGTAACAAACATTGAATAACCTGATGCACAATACGGGTATCATGCATGTTCTCTAATTTTTGATTTATATAAGTCGCAAACTCACCCGCTGCACCTAAAACATACACACCGTTATCATCTTTATCCAGCATTGAGCCTGCTCGGGCACAGACAATACCATCGGCTTCAAGCCCCATTAATGAGCTAATCTGGGTCACAACCCCTTCGCAGTAGCCTTTGACTGAATGTTCTTCAAGCAAGTTAGCCGCTGAATAGATAATTTTACTCAGCCCTTCACGGCTTTGATTAATAGATAGTATCTGTTGGTAAGACCGGATCGAGGCAATAATAGTGGTAACTAATTTACTGCGCGTCAGCTCAGTTTTAGTTTTGTAATCATTAATATCGTATTCTTTAATGATTTTTTCTTCGGGGGCGTAACCGGGCTGACCGGTACGCAATATGATTCGTGGTTCGTCCAGTTTTAAATCTTCACGCAACTTTCTGGCCGTCACCAACCCGGCATCATCGGTCTCCATGACCACATCAAGCAAAATAATCGCTACTTTATTGCCTAATACGGCCAACATCTCCAGAGCTTGTTTACCTGAATAAGCATGATGAAACTTTAAAAAACGACCGTTAATTTCCAGATCAGACAAAGCTAAACGTGTGACTGAATGAATTTCTTCATCATCATCGACAACAAGTAAATTCCACACTTCACGATCTTGGCTGGGTTCAACAGGTGCGTCGTCTTCTTCGAAGAAGACTAACTCATCGTTTTCATATTCACTCTGAGACATTCAAACTACCAATCCTTTGCCACACGTTGCAGGATATTCCTGACAATATAATCTAATAGTCGATAACCTAATATAATTTATACAGAAATTACAGTTATTTTGATTAAGATAAAGTGGATTATTCCGTATATCCAGCCTTTTTTATGCACCAAAATATTGCATAGAAGCCAAGCTGGGTATACGTGGATAGAAATAAAGCGTGGTTTAAACCCCGCTTTTAAACAGTATAGTGGGGATTAAATGAATTGCGATATAGTGACTATGACAGGGTGACTCTGATGTGACCTTTAAAATAACGGCTAATGCTAAATACCATCACCAAACTCATGTAACCCACATTCTCTGACTAAACCATCAAAACGGGTTTCCTGCTCTGTCATACCAAGCTCTAGAGGTCGACTTGAATGCCAATCTCCAACTGATACATAGCCTTGTTCCCATAGCGGGTGATAAGGTAAATCATGCTCTTTAAGGTAATAATGCACATCCTTATTGCTCCAATCCAATATAGGATAAACCTTGAATTGCTTATCCAATTGCTGCAACACCGATAGTTTTTCACGGCTATCGGATTGCGAACGGCGCAAACCGGCAAACCAAGTTTTTACCCCCAGTTCGCTAATTGCCCGCTGCATTGGTTCGACTTTATTCAGTTTATTATATTGTTCAATCCCTTCGAGTCCCTGCTCCCAAAGCTTACCTAAACGCGCTTCTTGCCAGGCAGGAGACAACTCGGCACGATATACTTTTAAATTAAGCTTTAACCTGTCGGTTAGCTGATCAATAAATTGGTATGTCTCTGGAAAAAGATGCCCCGTATCGGTCAACACCACCGGAATATCCGGGTATTGGCGAGTGACCATATGCAGCATAACCGCCGCCTGAATCCCAAAGCTGGATGACAACATGATATTCTGCGGCAAATAATCCAGAGCCCAGCGAACACGTTGTTCAGCCGTCTGATTTTCCAACTTTTGATTTAGTTGCAATAGCTCGTCGGCTTGTAAAACCGTCAACCTTTCGGTTTGTTCAAAAAGCACGTTATGCATAAAAATCCCGTGCAGAATCGACCACTTCAGCAACAATACCCTTGCGAATGGTAAAATCCCCAAAGGCTTCACCGTCCAAGCGTTCTTTTGACCAACGACCAATAAGTTCGTCTAACTCAGCCATAATTTGCTCTTCGCTGATATTTTCACGATACATTTTGGGAATACGTGTACCGTTCACATTACCACCCAGATGCAAATTATATTTGCCCGGCCCCTTACCCACTAAACCGATTTCGGCCAGCATGGCACGTCCACAGCCATTAGGGCATCCGGTCACCCGAAAAATAATACTCTCATCCGGTATCCCGTGTTTAGCCAAAATACCTTCTAATAATGTCACTGTTTGCGGCAACATGCGTTCGGCTTCGGCCATTGCCAATGGACAGGTTGGCAATGCCACACAAGCCATCGAACTGACACGCTGTAGGCTTACACCGTCATCAATTAAGCCATGCTGACGAGCAATAGCTTCAATTTGATCTTTTTGTTCCGTAGGTACACCGGCAATAATCAAATTCTGGTTGGCGGTGATCCTGAAATCACCAGAGTGAATGTTGGCAATTTCACGCAAACCAGTTTTAAGAGGTTTGTTTGGAAAATCCAAAATACGCCCATTTTCAATAAACAGGGTTAAATGATGCTGTCCATCAATTCCTTCAACCCAACCAAAACGGTCACCGCGACCGGTAAATTCATAAGGACGGCTTGGTGCAAACGCGATACCAGCCCGCTTTTCCACTTCTTGCTTGAACACATCTACCCCAACTCGTTCCAGGGTATACTTGGTTTTAGCATTTTTGCGATCGACCCGGTTGCCCCAGTCACGTTGAGTCGTCACCACGGCTTCAGCCACTTCCAGGGTTTTCTCAACGGGAATAAAGCCAAAATCATCCGCTTTACGTGGAAAGGTAGCCGTATCACCGTGGGTCATAGCTAAGCCACCACCAACGAGGACATTAAAGCCAATCAACTTGCCATTTTGGGCAATGGCGACAAAATTTAAATCGTTACCGTGCACATCCAAATCATTTTGTGGAGGCACCACCACGGTGGTTTTAAATTTGCGTGGCAAATAGGTCGCACCCAAAATAGGTTCTTGTTCTACGGCTTCTGTTTTCTCACCATCTAACCACACTTCAGCATAACCATTAGTGCGGGGTAAGAAATGCTCACTGATTTTCTTAGCCCACTCGTAAGCTTCCTGATGCACTGAGGATTCAATCGGATTAGGTGTACACAGTACATTTCGGTTCATGTCAGATGCGGTGGCTATGGAGTCTAGTCCAACCCGATGAAGTACTTTATGCGCTTCTTTAATATTGCGTTTTAAGATACCGTGATACTGAAAAGTCTGCCGAGTGGTCAATCGTATACTGCCATAGATGGTGTCTTCTTCAGCAAACTTATCCACTGCTAACCACTGCGCAGGAGTAATTACGCCTCCCGGAATACGGGCACGTAACATTAAATTAATTAATGGTTCTAATTTTTGTTTAGCACGTTCGGCACGAATATCACGATCATCTTGCTGATACATACCGTGAAAGCGAATTAACTGGAAATTATCACCCTGAAAACCACCGGTTAAATCATTCTGAATATCTTCAGCCAATGTTCCGCGTAAGTAATTGCTCTCAATTTTTAAGCGTTCGTTATCTGATAACTTACCTTCAACGATGTGATTATTGTCTTTAGTACTCATTAATACACGTCCTTCTGATAACGTTTAGCTTTACGTAATTCGGTAATATATTGTTTTGCTTGATCAATGGATTGCTGGCCATGCTCGGCCACGATATCAATTAACGCGTCATCCACATCTTTGGCCATTTGGTTAGCATCACCGCACACATAAAGATGCGCGCCTTGCTGCAACCATTCATAAACCTCTTTACCTTGCTCACGCAGACGGTGTTGTACATAGATTTTTTGTTGTTGATCACGAGAAAATGCCAAACTCACTCTGTCCAATACGCCATCTTTAACCAGCGCTTGCCATTCGGTTTGATACAGAAAATCCTGAGTAAAATTAGGGTTGCCAAAAAACAGCCAGTTTTTACCGCTGGCATCATCAGCTTGGCGTTGCTGCATAAAAGCACGGAATGGCGCAATACCCGTGCCTGGACCAATCATAATGACTGACGTGTCAGGATCGGCTGGTAGACGGAAGTTATCGTTATGTTCGATAAAGACCTTAACAGGTTGATCTTCTTCTAAACGATTAGCTAAAAAACCAGATGCACCACCTTGATGAGAATGACCAAACGCATCGTATTCCACCAATGCCACAGTGAGATGCACTTCGTCTTCCACTTCCGCCTGACTGGATGCAATAGAATATAATCGCGGAGTAATAGCACGAAGACCTAGCAGCAATTGTTCCGCAGAGAGTTTGGCAGGATATTGGCGAACAATATCAATAATCTGACGTTCGGCTAAATAGCTGCGTAACGTCGCTTTATCTTCCAGTAGCGCTCTTAATTCTGCATTCTGTGAAGCTTCGGCATAAGCTTCAACAAACTTGGGATAACTTTGCGTCAGTTCTAATTTGTCCAATAATGCATCGCGTAAACTAAGTTTTTCGTCACCCAGTGTCACGTCTTCATTACCATCAAGCTCAAGTAACGCTAAAAGTTCATCGACCTGAGCAGGATCATTACTAAACCACACACCTAATGCATCGCCAGGCTGATAACTTAAGCCTGAGTCTTCGAGTGATATTTCAACATGACGAATATCTTTGACCGAATCGCGGCCTGTAATCTTTTGGCATTCAATTAATTTGGCAGTGAACGGATTTTTCTTGGAATACTGACTGCTTGCCTTAACCGCATTATCACCATGCAGACTGACAACCTGCGATTGACCACCCGCTTTTAATTCCGGCTTTAATTTTTCGGTAAATTGTTCAGACCATTGTGAAACTTGCTCGTCATAATCTACATCGCAATCCAGACGTTCAAACAATGGTTTAGCACCTAATGCACTTAAACGTTGCTCAAAATCCTTACCGGTTTGACAGAAAAATTCATAACTACTGTCCCCCAAACCAATGACAGCAAATTTTAAACTCTCTAATTTGGGCGCTTTTTTACCGCCTAAAAATTCATGTAGTTCAACCGCATCGTCAGGCGCATCACCTTCTCCATGGGTACTCACCACCACCAATAAATGTGTCTCGTTTTTAATCTGACGGGGCTTATAATCGGCCATATTGATCAGGTTAACTTGCAGACCGGCGTCTTTCGCTTTCGCTTGATACTCGGTAGCAACACCTTTGGCATTGCCGGTTTGTGAACCATACAAAATAGTCAGCGAGGCTTTGGCTGCAGTTTGAGTTTGTATTTCAGGCGCGGCAATTCCAGATTGAGATTGTGCCAGTCCCGCCAAATAACCGCTAACCCAAGTTAGTTGTTGGGAGTTAAGGGTGGCGATGACCTGATTAAGCGCTGCCCATTGGGTATCGGTTAGCAATGAACCTGATGCAGGCAGAACTTTAGATAATAACGACATAGGAATCGAACCTGAACTTATTTAGATTTTAACAATGATGCAAGGATAATGGCTGCAAGGAATAACCGGAAAGAATAAATACAAATTTTTTATTACTTTTTAAACTTAATAAATTCCACGATGCATTGAAAAGTTTTCTATACGCATCCAAATAGTGGTTTGCCCAACAATTCGACTCGACGTTTAACACATGTGGTTATTGAAAAGGTTTTTAGCGTCTGTGACAAACAATAAAGTCCAGTAAACTGGACTTTATTGGATAATTATTTACAAATATAGATATTAAAAATGCACCTCAACGCCTGCAAATGGTCCTTTAAATTCCAAGTCGGAATAGACTCCATCTAAATCATCGAGCTTCAAAACAAAAGAGCGATAGCCCAATTGCCAAGTCACATCCAGGGCAAAATTTTCCATCATGTTATATGTGATTGCAGCTTGATATTCATACACCTTATGATCATCAATAGACAAATAATTGCCTTCTGCGTAAACACCTAACCCGGTTAATGGCATTTCTACGATAAACTTGCTGTAAAGTAATGGAATAAAGCCAGAAAAATGTTCGGTTCCGTCTAAGCTGGCGTTATCAGCATCCTGAACAAAAATACTTCCATCCACATCTTTAATATTCAGACCAAAGTCAAAACTGACTAGATCATTATCAAATAATTCGTAGTACAAAACATAGTCGGTATTAGTAAGATCAATATCGGTAACTAATCTGGAGTCAGCCTCAAAGGTTTGATTGCCAAAAGTAAAACTGCTGGTCAGGGTAGTATCACCATTATTACTAAAGCTGGTACGACGAATTTTCAGGTTAGGAATTAACGGAATGGGGTGTTCCAATGCCACATAAAAAGACGCTTTGGTTTTATCATTAAATGAAAAATTAGCTAAATTACTATCATCGGCATACCCGCCATCCGCACCAATATTCCAGCCTTGAACGCCAGCATAGACGCCTAGCAATGTATCGGCATAAACCGTATTTGTCAGACCAAGTAACGCGGCTGCAATAAGTGTTTTCTTCATTTTTTATCCTTGCGTCAGTAATTCAGTTAAATCAATTAAAGCAGCGTTGGCGCGGGAAATATAGTTCGCCATGACCAATGAATGATTAGCCATAGTGCCAAAACCACTGCCATTTAAAATCATGGGGCTCCATACGGTTTGTTGGGTTGCTTCCAAGTCGCGAATAATTTGCCGCAAACTGATTAAGGCATTCTTTTTCTCAAGGGTATCGGCAAAGTCGACTTCAACAGCTTTGAGAAAATGCAGTAACGCCCAGCACGCCCCGCGGGATTCATAGAAAACATTATCCAAATCCCACCAGCTGGTTTTCAAATAAGCCTGATCATGGGTCGGCGTAGACTGTTGTGCCGCGTTATCGCCGGCCAGATCGGTATTAATACGTTCCTGCCCAACACTGGCACTCAGGCGCTGGGATAAACTTCCCAAACGCTTTTCGACTTGCTTTAACCAATCACGCAAATTATCTGCCCTTGTATAAAACTGGGCTGAATTATCAGCAGTATCCAATAACCCTTTACGATATTGAATTAATGCATCAATCCCTTCTTGATATTGTGACTCGGCAGACGGCAATAACCATCCACGATGGTCAATATTAAACTTGGGCTGAGCAAGCGTCAGTTGGGCATTTTCCCGTGACTGTGATTGAGAGCGACTAAAATCACGACGCATGGCTAATGCCAAATCACGTACCATTTCCAACGCACCAAATTCCCAACTTGGCATATTGTCCATTAATACACTCGGTGGCATAACATCATTGGATAAATAGCCACCGGGCTTATCGAGTAAAGTCTGTGACACCTGGATCAGGGTTGAAGTAAGAACAAAGCCCGCAACCGGCTTAGTCGCGTTAGCCTCATTTAACTGTTGATAGGCAGCTTGCTTAGGATCAAACTGGTCGGGTTCAATACTCCAATAAACTGCAATGATATAAAAGAATAACAGCAATACCGATAAACTGATGATGATCCATTTACTGGTTAGATATTGTTTCACAATCGATCTCCAGTGATGATTAATGATGTGTATGTGACCCGGGCTTAATCACCTTAGCGGAAAACGTTAAGGTTTCGCCATCTTGCATGATTAAGGTCAACTGGACAGTCTGATCCAGATGTAATGGCTGTTTAAGATCAAATAACATTAAATGTAAGCCGCTTGGTTCAAACTTAACGACTTTCCCGGCAGGTATTGTAACACTGTCCTGCTGCATCATGCGCATCATATCGTTATGCATCATATGCGCATGTAATTCGACTTTATTGGCTACGTTACTTTGTGCGCCAATAATCACTTGATCGGTAGTACCGGTGTTTTCAATATTAAAATAAGCCGACGTATTAGGTACACCGGGTGGAAGAAGGCGAACCTCGGCCTCAGAAACGACTAACTGTGCAGCAACACTGGTAGATAACAAGGTGAATAACGCTAACACTAATAATCGCATCTTAATCTCCGCAACGTAAAGTTATATGGGGCAATGAAATTATTCAGTAAATCGAGTCATAAACCAAGCTAGATTTAATCTTAATTGCTCACTTCATTGCGATCTTTCACCAGCCAGATTATCACAATTGCCATCAACACTACTGGCCACAGGCTCGCAGCGCCGGCAAGAATAATTGAACCAATCACCACACAACCAACAAATAACAGGACGCTAAGCATGCTAATCGCCAGAAAAAAGCCGAGTAACAACATAATCACGCCAACAACTGCAAAAGAAAACCAACCAGCCATGCCGGTTAAATGCTCATCTCCTACTGAGACCATAACTTGTCCCCAGTCACTAATCACTTCGCCAAAGCACCAGGTCAGAATAATCCCGACCAGCACGGCAATAATTAGATTTTTGAACATGCTCTTTCTCCTATCAACGGTTAGGTAACAAGATAACGGCCAATAAATAGGCAATGGCTGTGGGGACCGGAAATAGCAATAAGCAAATCAGCGCAGCAATTCGAATGATCCACGCATCGGTATTCCAGTAACGCGCTAATCCGGCGCAAACACCACTGACTTTTTTACCGAATTGGACTTTGTATAAACTACGAGTGTTATCAAAATAATCTTTCATAAGGTACTCCTGAATAAAGCGTCAAAAATAGCGGCACCGTTCAACAGTACCGCTACCAAATTTCATTAGGCGACTTTCTTTTTAAGTGCAGCCAATTCTGCTTCCAACTGGTCTTCTTGCTGCAACTTGTTGAATTCATTTGTCAAACTGTCCTGATTTGAACCAAATTCATATGCATCAACCTGGGCTTCCAGATGATCCACACGACGCTCATAGTGTTCAAAACGCTGGATCGAATCGGCTAATTGCTCACTACTTGTTTGCACTTTGGCTTTTAAACGCGCCGACGCTGACTGCTGGCGCATGACAAGCGAATGCTGTTTAGCCCTGACTTCTGCCATTTTGGTGGTCAACTGAGCACTGTCATTTTGTAATTGGCTAATAATCTGGTTGACTGACTCAAGCTGTTTTTCCAACTCTGCCAGTTTTTGCTCAATGGCCTGTTTTTCTGATAATGCTGAACGAGCCAAGTCTTCACGCCCCTTACTTAAGGCTAATTCTGCATTTTGTTGCCATTCAGATTGTTTGTTCTGTAGACGGCGCTGTTGACGTAGCAAACTTTTTTGCTCCGCTAGCTGCTTGGCGGCCAAAGAACGTACTTCAACCATTGTCTCTTCCATTTCTTGCACAATAAGGCGGATCAACTTTTGTGGATCCTCAGCTTTATCCAGAATGGCATTAATATTTGATTGAACAATGTCGCTAATTCGAGTGAACATTCCCATTTTATTTCTCCACGCTAATAATTTAATTTAAGGTTGTTACTACATAGCTATAACAAGTGTTATGCCAACTTTAAAAATAATCGTAACCAACTGTTATAAAAGAACTTTTTGAAATGCGTTTACTAAATAAGGCTGAACGGCTCATCGTGTTAAAGCACTAACTTAGTCAAAAAAGCTAACTAATTAGTGAATTTGACCACCTTACAATCCACACATAATTCCGACTTTAAATTAAGCCATGCATAAACGGTTCAGCGTCTCAACATGACTATTCCACATGATCATCACCGCGAGTCGATATTCAGGCAGCACAACGTTCATCGCGCAAAAAGAGTAATAAGTGTATAGCGGTAACCAACAGCGGGAATCACGACAATAGTCGGGATGACAGATAAATGAGTTTAAATCAGGGGTTTATTATTCAGGATAGAATCACAAGACAGTCGACAACTTACTGACTGTCTTGTTGGGGGGAATGTGCGATATTGATTGAGTTTTGTTTAGCTTCAACTAAGGTCAAAATGATTGCCCCTGCTAAATAAGCGACGACGGGCACCATCAAAATACTAAGTAAATCCAGTTGGCTAATCATTCTGATTACTCAACATTGACCGCAACGGTAACGGGTGCATCTTCGGTGTGCAATACCACCTCAGATTCGGTGTTAAGTTCTGGCATTTCAGCTACTGGTTCAGACTCAAAAAAAGTCGCTTTTTCCAATTGTTGCTGTAACTGTTGATCGACTAGCTTAACGGCTTGCTCCATCAATTCTGACGAAACTTTCTGCATGTCGAATTCTTGTGCTTGTACCGCAGTGCTAGCAAACAAGCTGATACCCAAAATGGCAATTGTTGTTTTGACTTTAGTTAACATGATTGGCTCCTAGTGAAGTTAATAATTAAGTCGCAGTAACTATTGCGATAGTTGTGCCAATTTTAAAAAATAAATTAAATCGTTGTTTTTAATGGATATTTTATCAATTCACTCAGGACTGAGTTGTAAGGTGTGAGATAAGAGAATGATTAATTGGTTAAATTAACCAATTAAAGTGGTCAATTTAACCAATAAAAAGAATGCGCTTATTTAAAGGAAATTAGCGATGGGTATGCATAGCATTTATTGCCTGCATGAATAACTCTGGTGTTGCCTGTTGACTAGTGCCATTTTCACTTAAGTGACGACGCCACGCACGTGCTCCGGGTTGCCCTTGAAACAACCCCAACATATGCCGTGCGACATGCCAAAAACGCGCACCTTCAGTCATCTGTTGTTCGGTATATTCAACCATGTGCATTACAATATCGGCTCTGGAAAGGGCATTTTCCGGCTGATGGTAAAAACGTTGGTCGACCTCTGCCAATATCCATGGATTGCTGTATACCTCACGCCCGATCATCACCCCATCAATATAACCAAGGTGTGTGGCCGCCTCGTCCAGAGATTTAACACCACCATTAATACTAATATGCAGATCAGGAAATTGTTGTTTGAGTTGATAGACTCGCTCATACATTAGTGGGGGAATATCGCGATTCTCTTTGGGACTCAATCCTTGTAACCAAGCCTTGCGAGCATGGATAATAAAAGTCTCACAGCCGGCATCAGCCACAATCTGAATAAAACGGGTCAAATCTTCGACTTCGCACATATCATCAATACCGATACGCGACTTAACCGTTACTGGTATATCCACCTTTTGCTGCATACGACTGACACACTCTGCAACGGTTTCAGGCTCAGCCATTAAACAGGCTCCAAAACGACCGTTTTGCACCCGATCCGACGGACAACCGACATTGATATTCACTTCATTGTAGCCGTAACCTTCAGCCCGACTGGCACAGTCAGCCATCTCCTGTGGGTTTGAGCCCCCTAACTGCAATGCCACCGGCTGCTCAGCCTGATGAAAAGCTAAATAATCACCCTTACCATGAATAATTGCACCTGTGGTGACCATTTCTGTATATAACAACGTCTGTCTGGATATTTGACGCAAAAAATAGCGGCAATGGCGATCCGTCCAATCTAACATGGGGGCGACAGAAATAGTGCGAGGCAGCATAAATTCCAACTTACTGAAAAAAGGCCGCGTATTTTACTCTGAACACTATTGATACTCAATTTTACTTTACCATCGAGCTTATCGACTTCGTCATTGGGAGCTCATTTTATAATTTAGATAAAAAATTTATTATCCCATGCAATGCCACTGTCGCTATTTGGCGTCTATTAGACTTAATGCAACACCATGATAATATTTGTTTTTTTTCACATTTACATCGCTAAAAGCTGGCGTTATAAGCGTTGAATTGGTAACGTTTTAACATCTGTGGTTCCTCGTGATTTAGTAGCATAAAATGGCGCGTTTTCTAAAAATTTCAATGTGGATATTGATCTGCTTACTGGCCATTTTTGTTAGCCTGCTCTATTTTGCCATCGACGATAAACCTCTGGTGGTAGCCCAAAGTAACCAACAAGTTGAATCAGCCGATAGTTTGCCGGTTTTACTGGATCAATTAAAACGCTCACTGGCACGCTCACGGCGACACCAGTCTATTCAGCTAAAAGCCGAGCAACTCAATAGTTTGGCCGGCTTTGTACAGCGAGCCAAACCCAACATAAAAGCCCAAGCCACACTCAATTATCAGCACAGTGTATTAGCCATCAGCTATCAACTGCCGAGTAATCCTTTTGGTCGATTTATAAATGTCAGTATATGGCTAGAGACTGCTAATGAGCTGAAAATTGATAATGTACAAATAGGCGATATTCGTCTGCCAGGAGACATGGCTTTATCGCTGTTAACCTGGTCTTTGGATTGGTATAGCGGCAGTCAAATTGCCTCTGAGTTACCGAAGCGGATCACTCAAGTCAACATGGATCCAGATAAGCTGATGTTCAAAGTCGCCCCGGTTTACGATCTGTTGACGGCAATGAAGTCATTAAAGCGCGAACTCACAGAAGAGGAACAGCTTTTTCAACAAAGCATTGTGCATTATTTGCAATTTTTAACTCAAGTAAAAGTAATCGATCTGCAACTCCCGGCCATTTCAGTGACCCAGTATCTAGGCCCTTTATTCAAAGAAGCGCAAAAGCGCTCAATTAATCATGATGCCAGCGTCGAAAATCGTGCAGCACTGCTGGCGATGGCCATCTTCGATGGTAGTCGCCATTTTGCCCGATTCACCGGCAATATAGAGCCAGCGTTATTAAAAAAAGCCAAGCCGAACCATCAATTACTGTTATCCCATCGCCGTGATTTGTGCCAGCATTTTATCTATTCTGCCGCCATCGAAATTCTCTCACAACAAGGCATTTCCATTGCGGTTGGCGAATTTAAGGAACTGATGGACCGCAGTGCCGGAGGCAGTGGTTTCAGCTTCGCCGATTTATCTGCGGATATGGCAGGCATTGAACTGGCTAAAACCGCCACCGATCCTGAATATGCCAGTCTAATCCAGCAGAAGATTGCTCGAGGTATTAGTGAGAGTGATTTTTTCCCATTGATTGCTGACCTGCCGGAAGGATTAAATAAACAACAGTTCAATCAACAAATTGGTGAAGTAGACAGTCAGTTATATCAGCAAAAACGTCAGCTAATTGAGCAGCGGATAGCCAACTTGCCGCTTTATCAAAATTAATAATCCAGCCCAAACAGCCTGTGATAAACTGCACTAAATTTGGCGACAAGAAATGACGATGACAATAGAATCCCAAGTGCTTAAAGCCCGTATGTATTGTGAAGACAAAGGGGCCAGATTCACCGTATTGCGTGAAAAAATCTATAAATTATTAATTGAAAAAGAAGGCGCTATCGGTGCCTATGAGTTACTCGACCAATTAAAAGAAACCGAAAACACGGCCAAACCGGCAACCGTTTATCGTACCTTGGATTTTCTCCTCGAATTCGGTTTAGTTCATCGCATAGAATCGAGCAATGCCTTTGTGGCTTGTCACCATTTTGGCTGTAACCACCCGGTACAATTTTTAATTTGTGATCAATGCGGTGACGTAAAAGAGATACAATCAGCCGGTTTACAAGACACCTTAGATAAACAAGCACATAAATTTGGATTTAAAGTACAAAGCCAAACCATCGAAGCACACGGCTTATGTATTAGCTGCCAACAACATTAAAGTGTTATAGGTCATTGGAATGAAAACCCCGTTATGGCACCAGTACACCATCAACCTTGCCCCACGCCAACGAGGCTGCCATTTAATCAGCGATGAAATTATCAGCTCATTAGATACATTGCCTGACTATCAACTCGGCATGGCTAACCTGTTTCTTTGTCATACTAGTGCCAGTTTAAGTATTAATGAAGATGCCGACCCTACCGTCAGAACTGACATGAATGCCTACCTCAATCATTTAGTACCGGAAGATATAAGCTATTTTCAGCATACCTACGAAGGGCCTGATGATATGCCAGCACATATAAAGTCTAGCCTTATGGGAGTTAGCCTAAATATACCAATTCAAAATGGCCGGCTTGCATTAGGAACGTGGCAAGGCATTTATTTATGCGAATATCGTAATCACGGAGGTAGTAGGCGCTTACTAGTGACGCTAAATGGCGTCAGTTGATCTCTAGGCAAAACCCGATATTCTGAGTGAGGTTATATCGCTAACAAGGAATGCAATATGAAACACGTTGAGTTAAATAAAATCGGTTGTGCACTTTTTATAACTGGCGCATTTGCGTTATCAGGACAAGCATTAGCTGATGATGCATTAGAAGATGGCTGGGTAGCTGGCTTTATCGAATACTATAATACTGATGCTGACAAACCCGCCCCACTGGAATATCTGGATGATGGAAAAGGTTTCGGCGCTGAGCTGGGACTGCGTTTCAGCCCTCGTTGGGCAGGACGGATTGAATGGTCACATTTAAATATTGATGCTAAAGATGGTTTCGATGATGAAAGTGGTGATCGTCTAGGCTTAGATGCCCTTTACTTTTTGGATAAAAAATCTATTTACTTATTTGCCGGATTAAAACATGAAACCCTAGATACCAGTTATCGAATGGCGAATGTCGGAATTGGTAAACATTTTCAAATTAACGACCATTGGCGAGTCGTTGCCGAGGCAGCCAGTTATTATGATTTCGGACAGGAATACAATGACTTTGGCTTAAAACTGGGTATTGCTTATACCTTTAATACCGCTTCAAACCAGCATAAAGCAACTCCTCCACCTGCAGCACCACGGGAAGAACCCAAAGTCGTTGCAGCACCCATCGATTCAGACGGTGATGGAGTGCTGGATCAGGATGATAAATGCCCGGCAACCCCGAAAACCGATAAAGTAGATGCAGATGGTTGTAGCATCTTCATGGAACAATCGTATTCGGTTGTACTGAATATTTTGTTCCCGAATAACAGCAGTGAAATCACCGATCCGGATAGCCCTGATTTACAAAAATTTGCAGACTTTATGGCACGCTATGGGTCGGTATCGGCTGAAATTGGCGGACATACATCTGCAGTAGGCAAAGCAGATTACAATCAGTGGTTGTCTGAAGCTCGTGCTAATGCGGTCAGAAAACTGTTAATTGAACGCTATAACGTAGATGCCAGTCGCTTAACTGCCAAAGGCTATGGTGAAACAGAGTTACTGGATACATCCAATACACCTGAAGCGGCCAAGAAAAATCGTCGCATTCACGCCAAAGTCTCAACAACAGTAGAAACCAAAGTTAAACGTGATTAATCAAACAACTAATTGATTAAAAATTAAAAAGCCAGTCAATCGACTGGCTTTTTTAATATTTGATACAAAGCAGGAACGATTAAAAGAAGGTATACACCAGGGTGACCGCCGTTTGGGTATCCAAATTTTCATTCCCTTCAACCACATCACTGTTGTGGTTAAGTAACAACGACACTTTCAAGGCGAGTGAACCATTAATCTTAGCGGCTACCGAGGTTTCTGATTTAGACTTGGTATTGTCCGAACCAATTTCAGTACTGATTAACTGACGAAACGTTGCAGTTGGTGAAATTTTCCATTGATAATCCATCGCGCCACGAACAATAAACCCGCTGGCATCTTCACCTTCTTCCGTTTTGGCAAATGAATAACCCGGACCGACACTGTAGTTAAAACTGCTGGTATCGTTTTTCCAAACCTGTTGTCCCCAACCTGTAGCCAGTGTGCCTTGATATTGATAACCACTGAAACGGTCATCTTCATAAGAAGCAAAGGCAAAAATACGATGATTCGGGTCGGTTAACTTATAGTTACCCTGACCAGATACAAACACTTTTTGAGCAGTCGTTTTGGTGATTTGACCATCATCACTATCTACTTCATCTTGCTTATATAAAGACTCGACAATGTAATCATTGCTCCACTGCTCTAACTCTTGGTGGGCACTAAGCGTAGCTTTAATCGACGTTGTTTCAGTATTCCCGGTGGTTTTAATCAAACCGAATTCACCATCCATTGTGAACGGTTTAACATTTTCACCGCTATCACTTGGATTACTGCTATTGTCCGCCATATACAAACGAGACATTAAATCGATTCCGGCCATGCTGACCATTGGAACGAAAGCGAGACTGCAAATTACAAGTTTTTTTATCATCAATACGGCCTTAACTACTAGATTGTCGGTCAAAAAATGCGCACATATTGTAAGGTAAATATGATATCACACCAAACAATTACTGATATTTATATCAAATTTTATCTTCCCAAACCTTATTTTTACTGAATATTAACGAATATTTTACGATTAGAAGGTATTTATTTAAAAGAGTAACATTTCCTCCCATTGTGATCATTTACAACGCTCCCCCTTCTAAATAACGTAACGCTTTCCCTCGCATGGTTTGAATACTCGGCCAAAAAATGGACCGAAATGACTAATATCCTGACTTAAATATTACAACATAAAACGCCGCTTAAAGGAGCCAATCGACCTAGACTTTACCAGACGTGACGTTTATCCTGACACTATCTTCAGCAGCTAATACGTTTAACTAAAAGGCCCTTTACATGTCCAAAATATTTGATTTTGTTAAGCCCGGTGTTGTTACCGGTGATGACGTACAAAAAGTATTTTCAGTCGCCAAGGAAAATAAATTCGCTTTACCAGCCGTTAATGTGGTTGGAAGCGACTCAATTAACGCAGTATTGGAAGCTGCGGCCAAAGTCAAAGCCCCGGTTATCATTCAATTCTCCAACGGTGGTGGTGCATTTTACGCAGGGAAAGGGTTGAAATTAGACGGTCAACAAGCCGCTATTTTAGGCAGTGTTTCCGGTGCTCATCATGTTCATGCGCTTGCACAGAGCTACGGAGTGCCCGTTATTGTGCATACCGATCATGCCGCCCGTAAGTTATTGCCCTGGATTGATGGCTTATTAGACGCTTCAGAAGCGCATTTTGCCGCCACCGGTAAGCCACTATTTAGCTCACATATGATTGATTTATCAGAAGAGCCTATTGAAGAAAACATTGCCACCTGCAAAGAGTATCTGGCGCGTATGGCTAAAATGGGGATGACGCTGGAAATCGAATTAGGCTGTACAGGCGGTGAAGAAGACGGCGTGGATAACAGCGGTATGGATTCCTCATTGCTCTACACTCAACCATCTGAAGTCGCCTATGCCTATGAAGAGCTAATGAAAATTAGCCCACGATTTACCATCGCCGCGTCTTTTGGCAACGTTCACGGTGTATATAAGCCCGGCAATGTAAAATTAACTCCAGCCATATTACGAGACTCTCAAGCTTACGTATCTGAGAAATTCGGCTTACCAGACAATAGTTTAAACTTTGTATTCCATGGTGGTTCAGGGTCCACCGAAGCCGAAATCAAAGAGTCCATCAGCTATGGCGTCATTAAAATGAATATCGACACCGACACCCAGTGGGCAACTTGGGAAGGAGTGAAAAATTACTACGAAACCAAAAAAGATTACCTGCAAGGCCAAATTGGTAATCCTGATGGCGAAGAAGCCCCAAATAAAAAGCACTATGATCCCCGCGTTTGGTTGCGCGAAGGCCAGTTATCAATGGTGCGCCGTCTGGAAAAAGCTTTCTCTGATCTGAACGCGGTGGATGTACTGTAACTTATAGCTGAAATGCTGATGTGAAAGGCGATACAGTTCATCTGCATCGCCTTTTTTATTGGCTAACCAGCCAAAAAAATAATCGTTGTTCTTCGCGTATATTTCTTTTCCATGCATCCTGAGTTTATCAAATGGAACGGGACGCACGGATTTGGTTTTAACTAACGACTCTAACTTCCCCTGAAACAGAGAAACTTGTTCGGATAGCCTGCTAACGCTCCGCTAAACGGCGAGCGTTAGCGAGTCCGGTGGAGGCCACGCTTTTTTGTGGCCGGAACGCATTTCAGCGGTTTGTTATGCATTATTCGGCACGTCACTTACTGTTCCGTCATCATGTAAATAATGGACGTTTTCATCAACTATATCTTCTATTACAGCCCTTGCAGAGTTAGGTGATTCTACAAGACCTTTTATAGGTTGTGCTTCGTAGTGAATCATATCGACTTCAATGGAATCTAGTTGAACAGGGCCTAAACCTTCAACATCAAGGTAGTATTTTGAGCAATCTAAGGTATTGTCGCCTTCCACTAGATTACTCGTGTTTATTAGTTCATTTAACCTAACAGCAACCTCACCATGCTCATCGAGGAGTGGATGATGTCCAGGATAAGTGAAGTTCATTTCATATTTATCTAGGCCATTTCTTATCAAAGCTTCTTTTGCACTATCTTGATTAAAGTTGAATTTAGTATTCTTAAAATCACTCATTATCGGTTGTATTGCATAATGAATTGATTTAATCAGATGATTAACTAAAACAAGCCGGATATTATTCTCTTTCGCCAATAAGATTGCTCCTTTCTGATAGGAGCTTGTTGTTGCAATGATTCCATTGGCATTTCCTATGTCACGTAATATCTCTGCAAAAGAAGCTACATGAGATTTCTTTACTGCTGATTTATAGTTTTTGCATTCAACGCAAGTTCTGTAAGTTGTTCCGGCAGCTTTAAATTCCCAATAAACATCAATTTGATGAGTGGCTCCACTTTTACCAGTTATGATAACGTCATGTTCTACTCGCAGATTTTCGAATCCGTCAAAGTCCAACATTCCTTGATGGATTTCGGCAACTAGCTTTTCATATTCCGTGTTTCTATTAGTCAAATCTTAATTTCCTAGTAGATGCATAACGCCCGCAGCAAGCGCGGCTTTGTAATGGAGGCGCAGCCGCAATGGAAAAGCCGTCGCTTTGCCTGCGATTGTTAGGCTTACATCTCATGGAGTTCCAAGCCTCGCGATGCACCAATGATGTACCAAATGTTTTGCCACAGCACCCGAGCTAAATCTGTACCTGAAAATGCAGTTTCCTCATTACCCTTTCTTAAAAGCTTGCCGTTGGCTAGATATTCACTTTCAAATGACCCTAAACGTCTTGGCGTAAACTCTTTTGGTAGTACAGCTCTCATGGGCTCACGATAAACAGGGTCGTCTGCTACTAGGAAGAACTGATCAAACAAGTGAGAGAATGCAACCATATGATTCCCAAGCTCTAGGCTATACCACTCTTCACAAATTGTATTTATACGAACCTCGCCCTTATCGTATTCTTTAACATATCCATCTAAGTGAGCAATCTCATGAGTATCTTCTTCGGGATGGAACACAAAAACGGCGATGAAAGACTTCTCATGGAGCCACTGAATTGCATGGGGAATAAAATCCTCTAAACTCACTTCAGCAAAACTTCTGTCAGGATGAAGTTTTTTGAAAAAGCCAATTGCTCTTGCTGTTTCCCTGCATATGAAGGGATAGTCTATGTACATGACTCGGTATTTTGCTGGTGATCGCTGAATTCTTTCTTTATAAATTTGGCGAACTTCAGATACGCAACCTGCGGGGTTGCGATTGATTTCCCTGCCGGTAAATCTAATCACTGTATATCCTGCTCGGGATAAGTATCGCTGGCGTATAGCGTCCTTCTCCAGATGCTCCTTTGTAGAATGGTAGTCATGGCCGTCTAACTCAACGATCAATCGAGCATCTTTTAAAAGAAAATCAACTCGGTACCTGCTGTGTTTTTCGGGGTCACCAAACCAATGTTCATTTTCAATAGCATTTGCTATGTCACCCAACTCTTTACTGAACTCTTTCTCAATATAAGATTGACCCCGATCTCTGTACCAGCTCGGAGGTGATTCAGGTTGTCCTGGATATTTCATCGTTTCTCCGGAGGCCTAACAATTTCATAGAAGGAATTAACCCCGTATTCGTACCGGGTGAAATTCCTTCTTTGCTGATTTATTTTTCCGACAATACGCTGCATATTCAAGTAAATCAATTTGTTAGATGTGAGTTATTTATGAGTCAAAAAACAAAGGCGGCTTTTCACCCGCAAGTTTCTGGATACCCGCCTTCGCGGGTATGACGCAATAAATTCATCCGTCGACTACCCGTTCCTCGATCTCAGGACGAAGGGTTTTGGTTTTACCTTCCCCTTTGCAGTAAACAAAAACCTTGTTCAGATTAGCCTACCGGTATTCGAGACAGGGATGTCGAGAAAACAGCGGCTGAAAGGATGTGGATTTGCTGTGATACAGGTAGGCCTGAACAAGGTTTTTGTGTTTTTACTGCAAGGGTGCCGTGGGGTTCTTAGGGGACTGCGGCAGCACAGTCCCCTAAGCTGCCGTCGCCAGCGCGACACCCAAAATTAACTTTTATGACCATGCTAATTTGCGTAGCAATAGATGCAATATTCTGTTTTTTTGGGTTTTAAACTTTATGGAACCCGGCCCAAAACATCACCGGGATGACGTGAATAAAGGCCAACATACAACAACGCCGCTGGGCAGCGGCGTTAAACTACAACAATTAGCTTGGCTAACTATTTGGTTATATCGGCAGACTACTTACCGCGTTTTTCCAGCATGGCAACTGCCGGTAACTCTTTACCTTCAACAAACTCCAGGAAGGCACCACCACCGGTGGAGATATAGGAAATTTTATCGTCCAAACCATATTTATCGATGGCGGCTAACGTATCACCACCACCAGCAATAGAAAACGCGTCACTTTCTGCGATAGCACGTGCGACCACTTCAGTGCCTTTTGAGAAATTATCAAACTCGAACACACCACACGGGCCATTCCACAAAATAGTCTTGGCGCTTTTTAATACCTGAGCGACTTTTTCGGCAGTTTGTGGACCATAATCCATGATTTCTTCGTTATCCTGTACCTGATCCACATTTTTAATTGTCGCAGGAGCAGTATCGGAAAACTCGGTACCAACACGAACATCAATGGCTTCAGGAATATCCAGACTATCCATTAACCGTTTGGCTTCGGGGATCAAATCTTTTTCATGCAACGATTTACCCACGTTATAACCGCGAGCCGCAATAAAAGTATTGGAAATACCACCACCTACAATTAATTGATCCGCCACTTTAGATAACGCATCCAGAACGGTTAACTTGGTAGACACTTTAGAGCCACCGACAACCGCGACTAAAGGACGAGCCGGATTATCCAGCGCTTTGCCCAAGGCTTCCAGTTCGGCAGCTAACAGCGGACCAGCACAAGCGACAGGAGCGTGTAAACCTACTCCATGAGTTGACGCCTGAGCACGGTGCGCGGTACCGAAAGCATCCATTACATACACATCACATAAAGCGGCATATTGTTTGGATAAGGTTTCATCATCGGCTTTTTCACCCGGATTAAAACGCACATTTTCCAGAATCACTAATTCACCCGCCTTCACATCCAGACCATTTAAATAATCGTTGGCCAACCGCACCGGAAAATCCACACTGGCGGCAATATGATCCACAACAGGTTGTAACGAATATTCCTGCTCAAACTGGCCTTCTGTAGGACGGCCTAAATGTGACATCACCATTACTTTGGCACCGGCGTCAATCGCGGCTTGTATGGTGGGCAAGGAGGCACGAATACGCGCATCAGAAGTCACTTTACCGTTTAATACCGGTACATTCAGATCTTGACGGATCAACACCCGTTTTCCGGCTAAGTCTAATTCAGACATTTTGATTACAGACATGATTATTCCTTAATTTTATGGTTTTAAATTTATCCCCTTCATCCTTGAAACTGCACGTTTGTTCGCTGCACTTATTCGCCTCACTCACTTAGTAAACTAAGCTCATGGGCTCTCATTCATTTGCTGCTGCCGTGCAATTCCAATGATTTTGGGTATATGTTACCGAAGCATGTGCTCATTATTGAGTTTCAAGGCGATACATTGCCATCGCGGTATCTAACATTCGATTGGCGAAACCCCACTCGTTGTCACACCACACCAAGGTTTTAACCAACTGTTTATGGCTGACACGAGTTTGACTACCATCCACAATACAGGAGTGGGGATCGTGATTAAAATCACAGGATACAAGCGGTTCTTCGGTATAACCGAGTAAATCCTGCAAGCGACCTTTACTGGCTTGCTTGAGAGCCGTATTCACGTCATGAATACTCACTTCGGTATCCAGCGTTACACTTAAATCCATGGCGGTCACATTAATGGTTGGCACTCGCACCGCAATGGCTTCAAACTTCCCGGCAAATTTGGGCAGAATACGCTCAATCCCCAAAGCCAGTTTAGTATCTACCGGAATAATCGATTGGCTAGCCGCTCGCGTACGACGCAAATCATCATGAAAAGCATCGATGACTTGTTGATCATGCATTGAGGAATGAATCGTCGTAATAGTGCCGCTATTGACCCCAAACGCATTATCCAATGTTTGGATCACCGGTACGATACAATTGGTGGTGCAAGAACCATTGGAGACAATTTTATCGTCATGGCTCAATACATCGTCATTAATGCCATAAATAATAGTGGCATCCATATCCGGTGTACCCGGCTGAGCAAACAACACTTTGCCCGCCCCCTGATCAAGATGCGCTTGCCCAGCAGCCCGATCTCCATAAACTCCGGTACATTCAAGCACAATATCAACTTTCAACGCTCGCCAGTCTAAATCAACAATATTGGCATGATGCAATAATTGAATCGGATTACCCGCCACAATCAACCGATCGTTATCCAAGCTGACCGGAAAACCAAATCGGCCGTGGGAGGTATCGTATTTCAATAAATGCGCAATACCTTGGGGGGCGGCCAATTCATTAATTGCCACAACCTGAATATGTTGATGACGACCCGACTCATACAACGCCCGCAATACATTACGACCGATACGTCCAAAACCATTGATTGCAATACGCAGCATTATTTATTGATCATCTCACTGATAAGGTTTAACCAACCCCAAAAAAATCAGGGCGCTAAAAAGCGCCCTATTCTATAGCTAGTTAGACTTTATCGAAAGTCATTATAAGCTGTTAGCTTTGGCCGCAATGGCTTCTGGAGTAAAGCCAAAGTGCTTCAACAATGCTCCACCGGGAGCGGACTCACCAAAAGTAGTCATGCCGACAACCGCGCCTTCAAAACCAACATATTTATACCAGTAATCGACATGGGCGGCTTCTACTGCCACACGCTTGGTTACCGCTTTAGGTAATACCGAGTCACGATATTCCGCATCTTGCTGATCAAATACGCTAGTACTTGGCATAGATACTACTCGTACCGCTTTACCTTGTGCGGTTAATAAATCAGCCGCTTCAACTGTAATCCCCACCTCAGAACCGGTCGCAATCAGGATCACGTCGGGTGTACCACTACAATCTTTAAGCACATAACCACCGCGAGCAATGTTAGCCAGTTGCTGGGCATCTCGCGCTTGGGCAGCTAAACCTTGACGACTAAATACCAACGCTGAAGGGCCGCTAGTGCGCTGCAACGCAGATTTCCAAGCCACTGCAGTTTCAGCACCATCACAAGGGCGCCATGTGTCCAGATTGGGTGTCATGCGCAAATTAGCAATTTGCTCAATAGGTTGATGGGTTGGACCATCTTCACCTTGACCAATTGAATCATGGGTATAAACCTGAATATTGGGAATGCCCATTAGTGCAGACATCCGCAATGCGTTACGGGCATATTCCATAAACATCAGGAACGTCGCACCATAAGGACGGAAACCACCATGTAAGCCGATACCATTCATGATACCGGTCATGCCAAATTCACGCACACCGTAATAAATATAATTACCGCTGGCATCATCTGCGGTTAACCCCTTGGAGCCTGACCATAATGTCAGGTTTGAACCGGCCAAATCAGCAGATCCACCTAAAATCTCAGGCAAAAAGCTGGCAAAGGCTTCAATACTATTTTGTGAGGCTTTACGGCTAGCAATATTTTCCGCTTTATCTTGCGATTGCTGGATAAACGCATCAGCTTTTGCTTCAAAATCAGCCGGTAATTCGCCTTTGGTACGACGCTCAAATTCGGCAGCTAATTCCGGATGGGCTTGCTGATAAGCGGCAAATTGCTCATTCCAATTTTGTTCATTTACTGCACCGGCAGCTTTAGCATCCCAACCTGCGTAAATATCGGCAGGGATTTCAAAGGGCGCATGAGACCAGCCCAGTTCTTTACGAGTGGCAGTAATTTCATCGGCACCTAATGGCGCGCCATGGCTATCATGGCTACCGGCTTTGTTCGGTGAACCAAAACCAATCACGGTTTTACAACAGATTAATGTTGGTTTGTCGGTTTCAGCACGTGCCGCTTCGATAGCCGCCTTAATCGCTTCTGGATCGTGTCCGTCCACATCAGCGATCACTTGCCAGCCATAAGCTTCAAAACGAGCCGGGGTATTATCGGTAAACCAACCTTCTACTTCACCGTCAATCGAGATCCCGTTGTCATCCCAAAATGCTACCAGTTTACCTAAGCCAAGTGTGCCGGCTAATGAGCATACTTCATGGGAAATACCTTCCATCAGACAGCCGTCACCCAGGAAACAATAAGTAAAGTGATCGACAATATCATGACCCGGCTGGTTAAACTGAGCCGCTAATGCTTTTTCAGCAATTGCCATTCCCACCGCATTACTGATCCCTTGGCCTAACGGCCCGGTCGTAGTTTCAACGCCTTCGGTGTAACCATATTCAGGATGCCCCGGGGTTTTTGAATGCAACTGGCGGAAGTTTTTTAACTCTTCGATAGGTAAAGCATAACCGGTCAGATGCAATAACGAATAGATCAACATTGAACCATGACCATTCGACAACACAAAACGATCGCGGTTTGCCCATTTAGGGTTAGACGGATTATGTTGGATAAAATCGGTCCAAAGTACCTGAGCAATATCAGCCATTCCCATGGGTGCACCTGGGTGACCTGAGTTGGCTTGTTGTACCGCGTCCATACTCAATGCGCGGATGGCATTGGCGAGTTCTCGACGTGAAGGCATAGCTTCTCCTGTAAATTTATTCGTCGGCCACCTAGCGGCACTTCTTATAGTTAGCTAGCGGCACATATCTAATTTTGGGTTGCCATTCTGTCTTAGCTACTGACGAACTGCAACGGCAAGTGAAATAACATAAGAATATATAAAAAAATATTTAACTCTGTTGCACTTAATACAAGGCGCGCAACGATTCATTACCGTCATATTAAAGAGATTCATTACCGTCATATTAAAGACTAAATACTCAAGTTATTCCCGATTGGAACGATAACTTAACAAATAGCCATTTAGACGTCTAGATGTAAATGCTGGTAATTTGATTTTTAGCCGTTAGAATACCCCCAATTAAGTCCACGAGCTGACAAACTGTATTTAAGGAACCCGCCATGGCGAAACAATTATTCACTTCCGAATCGGTATCCGAAGGTCATCCGGATAAAATCGCGGATCAGATTTCTGATGCGGTATTGGATGCCATTCTGGAACAAGATCCCAAAGCACGTGTAGCCTGTGAGTCTTTTGTCAAAACAGGTATGGTTTTAGTCGGTGGTGAAATTAATACCACTGCATGGGTCGATATTGAAGAACTCACCCGCAAGACGGTACGTGATATTGGCTACACCCATTCTGATATGGGCTTCGATGCCGATTCTTGTGCCGTACTCAATGCTATCGGAAAACAGTCACCAGATATTAACCAAGGCGTAGATCGCTCGCGCCCGGAAGATCAGGGAGCCGGCGATCAGGGCTTAATGTTTGGTTACGCCAGCAATGAGACTGACGTGTTAATGCCCGCCCCGATTACTTATTCACACTTGCTGGTTAAGCGCCAGGCCGAAGTACGTAAAAACGGTACTTTACCTTGGTTACGCCCGGATGCTAAAAGCCAGGTCACGTTTGCTTATGAAAATGATAAACCAGTGGGAATTGAAGCAGTGGTGTTATCGACTCAACACTGTGACTCCATTAGCACCAAGGATTTGCGTGAAGCAGTGATGGAAGAAATCATTAAACCAGTATTGCCAGCACAGTGGTTAAATAGCGATACACAATTCTTTATTAATCCCACTGGCCGTTTTGTCATCGGTGGCCCAATGGGCGATTGCGGTTTAACCGGGCGTAAAATTATTGTCGATACTTATGGTGGCATGGCTCGTCACGGTGGCGGTGCGTTTTCGGGTAAGGATCCATCCAAGGTGGATCGTTCAGCCGCTTATGCTGGCCGTTATGTGGCTAAAAATATTGTCGCCGCCGGATTAGCCGAGCGTTGTGAAATTCAAATTTCCTACGCGATTGGCGTAGCAGAGCCTACGTCAATTAGTGTGGATACCTTTGGTACCGGCAAAGTAGATAACAAAACTCTGGTGGCGCTGGTTCGCAAGCATTTTGATTTGCGTCCATTCGGCTTGTTAAAAATGCTCGATCTGGAACGTCCTATCTATAAAGCAACGGCAGCTTATGGGCACTTTGGACGTGATGAATTCCCTTGGGAAGCCACCGATAAAGCAGATTCGCTGCGAGATGAAGCCGGATTATAATCGCTAATTAGAGTCGATCTCCTGAATTAAATCAGGAGGTCGAAAGGTTTTTTACCATCATAACAACCCGGGGTTGCAACATCATCAGGCAGTTGAGTCGACCGGGCTATCGCTTTGCAGTTTTTTTAGCTGCAAATCAAAATATTCTTGCAAAGATAAACGTTTCATCAACTCTATGAGTATTTGATTGGTTGCGTCGTCATTTGGGCAATCCTGCCATATTGAATACAAACGTCGCATCGCGCGATAGTTGACCTTGCGTTGCATCAACTGAACTCCGACATAACGCATCACTTTTATTTTATCTGAAGACTGGGACACAATATTGATTAAGGTTGTCCATAAAATTTCAAAGGTAATAAACTCGACACAAGGTTCCATTTTGCTTAGCGCAATGTCGACTCGTACCAGCAAATCCAGTGCTCTTTTATTTTGTTGTAAGCCAATGGCACTGGCGGCCAACATTAGCCAATGAGCACTATTTAAGGGCTCAGCAACCAACATCAATCGTTCGAGTTCCTGTTCGAGTACCTTAACCGATTGCTGCCCCAGTAAAATATTGGACAGTAAATGCAAATAAGGTATGAAGGTACCTAACTGATCAGGGCTATTGTGTAATGTGTTAAAACCGACGAATTCAGCTAACGCAAAACGTTCAGTGGTCATTTTTTGCCCTGAGCTTTGCTTTGACAGCAAATTAATCACCAAAAAAACAAATCCGGATAACTGAAATAACGGATGACTTGCTCCGATCCCCATCCGGGCATTGGGTTTGGTTTGTATATAACTCATTGCACTATCAAACCCCTTTGCCATTAACTCGAATATCCCTAACAGCTGAATATCGTTGGCGCTGATAACTTGTTCCGGTATGTGATCCAACGTGGCCCTTGCTCCGGCAACATCCTTTTCAATCAATTTGATGTAACAACGATAGTAGACCACTCTCGATGCCAGATTTGGGATCTGCTCAGCCTGTGCTAAACAGGAATTGAGTTGCTCACGCCCACCACTGAGCAAACTCATCAATAACTCTGCACAATAGCGTTGCACCGGCGATGCTATTTGCGCAGCCATATTAAACGCAGTCTGACTATGACCGTTGATAAATAACGTACGGATGACAATGCCATTTAGATCCCGTTTAACTTCTGCGGGTAATGTTTTGGCTCTGGCTCGTTTGAGGTTTTCCGGCACTTGCCGCTGGTCAGCGGATTCAACGGTCAAAATAAGGTTTTTCAGGTAACCCAGTGATTTTTCAACCTGACTTAATAGTGGATAGAGTTTGTCTTTACTTAACGGATTAGGCACAACCTTGCTGTTTAAATAACGAAACGGTAATTGGGCCATCTCACGTTCAACCTCGTCAGCCACCACAATAAACGTACACCAAACCGGTACCGTGCGGCTAAAGGTTAAATATCGCACCAGTTCAGCATTGGTTTGCCAGTCAGCGACTGCCTCATCCAGTACAACAACGTCATAATCCACTTTATGCAAATTAAACAAATCCGCGACACGATCTGTTTCTGTTAATTGGGTATACCCAACCGTATAAAGCGCCCGGGCAATTTGCTGGCGACGTTGCATGGAATTGGAAATGAGGATGATTTTGAGATTAGCGGTTTGCATATAACGACAACTGCTGATTAGTGAATCTCATCAGGCTTGAATTCCTTATTTTAAACATCAATTTATCTAAAGCTTAGAATAAAAAGTCACGCTTCACCCAACTTTGTTATAGCCTTAATGAATCGGTTATTGCACACTAAAGACAGGCTAATAAATATGAATTACTTTATGAAAAACAAAACCTTAATCTTAGTATTAACATCCGTTTTATGCTTAACGGCCTGCACAACCTCACCGACCGGACGCAGGCAGCTAAAGCTTTACCCTGACAATCAGATGGATCAGATGGGTGTGCAAGCATTTGATAGTATGAAGAGCGAACAAAAAGTTTCTAACGCTAAAGTCGACAACCAATTTGTCCAATGCGTGGCAGGCTATGTCGCCCAGCAAGTTCCCGCTTCAGTCTATAGTGGCAAATGGGAAGTGGTGGTGTTTGATGATCCTCAAGTGAATGCCTTTGCCCTGCCGGGAGGCAAAATCGGGGTGTATACCGGTTTACTCGACGTTACCGAAAATCAACATCAACTCGCTGCGGTTATTGGCCATGAAGTGGGTCATGTTATCGCCGGACACAGTAATGAAAGAATGTCGAATAGCACTTTGATTGGCTTGGGAATGGAAGCCACCAACCAGATTTTGCAAGCCAATCAGGTCGGACACAATGCTGAAATTATGAGTGCGTTAGGCTTCGGTGTGCAGGTGGGTGTGCAGTTGCCCTTTAGCCGAACCCATGAATCCGAAGCCGATATTATCGGTCTGGATTTAATGGCTAAAGCGGGATTTAATCCACAGCAATCCGTTAACCTATGGCAAAACATGGAAAAAGCCAGTAATGGTCAGCGACAGCCTGAACTACTCTCTACTCACC
Source organism: Neptunicella sp. (assembly GCF_048268085.1). Classification (NCBI taxonomy): domain Bacteria; kingdom Pseudomonadati; phylum Pseudomonadota; class Gammaproteobacteria; order Alteromonadales; family Alteromonadaceae; genus Neptunicella; species Neptunicella sp. Next base: position 37,722 of record NZ_JBLWWF010000013.1, read on the forward strand.
CCTCACCGAAAAGTCGTATCAAAGACCTGCAACAACACATGCCACAGGCCAAAGCGCTACAAGCCAATGCCCAGCAGCACCCCAATTGTACTAAGGGATAGATAAACAAGCTGCGAGTATCGGGCTTCGAGCGACGAGTTAAAAACGGGAATGGAGAGCGTTAGAAAGACAGTATGGCAGCCAAACGCATACATTAGCTCGGCTTCAATCGGCTCATTTCAGTTAATTTTATGATGAAAGCACCAAAAGTAACTAACCAGATAGTTTTTTTACCATATTTCAACTATTTAGTTCATTCAATTAATGTCAGATAATTTTACATCTTAAGCAATAAAAACTAAGCAAGTATGCATAACCATATGAAAAATAAAAATAAATCACACTGGCTCGAAAATTGCTTTTTGAATCATGAATTATTGTATATACCTATGTTTTTGGCCGCTATCGACTTAATTTCCATCGGAAATGATGTAAAAGGAAATATTGAATGAAAAACAAAATATTAAATATCACGTTAGTCAGCATTATGCTGGCAGGCAGTTGCTTGGTGAATGTTGCCAATGCAGGCTATATCGTCAATGGTGGTAAGGACAACTTTATTAATAATGGTGTTATCACCACCGAATATCGTGCTGATGGAACAGTGTGGGAGTGGTTGGATTTAACCGTTACTAATGGAATTTCATACAATGATATCGTTAATGATTTGACCGATGATAACAAGCTAAATGCTTCGGTAACTTTTACTGCAAATGCTAGTTTTTCATCAAATATAGCAGCATTATCAACCACCGATGCTCTGGGCTGGGCTACCGTCAGCAGTAATGATCTGGCTGCAATGTTTAGTCGTTTTTTTGATGGAGAATACATCAGCGGGAATACGTACACCGGCACCAGCCTATCCGCATCATCGTCCGATATCGAGACTTTTATCGGATTGTTTGGTGACACACTTCATGAAGGGAGCAGTGATCCAGCTAATATAGGGCAGACTTGGGGGGCAACTTCAAGCTACTACAATTCCACATATATCTATTCTGGATTGGTATACGATTATCAATCTGCAACAAAAGATTATAGTGACCTAGTCCGAATCACAAGCACATATACTGCCACAAGTGAGCGAGCTGATATAGGTACATGGCTCGTCCGCGAAGCTGCTCAAGTGCCAGAGCCTGCCTCTATCGCGATTTTTAGTTTGGGCTTACTTGGTCTAGCCGCTAGTCGCAGAAGGCGCTCAGTTTAACGGCTAAAACTTCAGGGGCTACTATGATATTCGCCAACAATTTCGCGTAAATTCATGTATTCCACGTTTGTCGTCACTCATTATTAAATGCAACGGCATCAAAAAGCATCTTCCAATTTGGTTGATGCTTTTTTATTTTCTCTTCGAATTCAGCTTACCAAATTACAACGAGATTAATTCAGCGATTATTGATCAGCCAAACGCTTATACCCCGTCATCCCTGCGGTGTTCAACCCCGTCATCCCTGCGGTGTTTTGAGCAGGGATCCATAATGAAGTTATCAACCATATCAACACTGGATCCCGGCTCAAAAAACTAGCGGGGTGACGAAAACAACAGGAATGACGAAGCCTGTAGGAAGACAACATTTTAGATAAGTACGAACGGATTTGGTTTTACTTTCCCTTTGCAGTAAACAAAAAACTTGTTCAGATTAGCGTACCGATATTCGAGACAAGGATGTCGAGAAAGCGTTAACTGAAGGGATGTGGATTTAGCGCGTTATCGGTATGCCTGAACAAATTTTTTGTGTTGTTACTGCAAGGGTGACGCGGGATTCCAAAGGGGAATCGTCATTTATTCCCCTTTGGCTGCCGTCGCCAGCGCGACAACAATGGTTGATTTAATGACTTACTTTAGATTTTACACCTAAGTTACTGGATCCCGTTCCGGCTCAAACAACTACCGGGATGATACACGTGTATCACCGCCCATCCCCTTCCCATCTAAATAACCACGCGCCGAGCCCCAAAAAGATAAAGGTCATTGCCAGCATGATCCAGATTTGTTGTTGCACATCGGCCAGAGTAGCACCGTCGGTCATAATCGCCCGAGCGGCACTCACCAACTGGGTCAAGGGTAAAAACTGGGCGAAAGTTTGCATTGCCGCAGGGGCACCTTCCAGTGAGAACCACACTCCAGATAACATCATCATTGGCCAGCTAACCAGATTTAACAGGCCTCCGGTGAGTTCTTCACTGTGGCTGCGGGAGGCCATTAATAACCCCAAGGCAATCATGGCCGTCGCGCCCAACGCCGCTACTATCAATAAATCCAGATAACTGCCCAACATATAAAAGTCGAACATCCAGTCACAGGCAATAAACACCCCGCCTGAAATCACCAGCACAATAAATAGTCGCGATAACACCTGCGCAGTTAAAAACTCGGCGGCATGTAACGGGGTCGCTTTTAGACGTTTAAGTACTGAACTTTTGCGATAACGAACGATCACATAGCCCACCCCAAATAGGCAACTAAACATCATATTCATACCTAAAATGCCCGGTAACACCCAGTCCAGATAGCGGATTTCTCGTCCATCCAGCACTTCTCGCTGATAATCCGGTAAATCTCCTATTAATAGCTGTTCGGCAAAATATCCTTTAGGGGAGCTTTGATTAACCCAGTAGGTTTTGCTACTCGGTTCTACCAGTAAATCCAGACTATGCTGCTGTAATTTACGCTGGGCAAGGGCGCTATCCTGATAATCAACGTACTGCACATGTTCCAGCGTAAAAAAACGGCTCTGCTCGGGCGTGTCGCCCAATAAGCCGATTTTGTATTCGGCCCGACCATCGCCACTAAAAATAAAGGCAAAGCCAATCACCAACAGTAATGGGAACAGTAAATTCCAGCCTAATGAAGAACGATCACGGAAAAATTCCAGATTACGTGCCTTGAATATGGCCCAGAAACGTTTGCTCATGCTTTTACTCCTTCACCTTGCAAACCGTGGCCGGTCAGTTTTAAAAATAAATCATCCAAATTCGCCGATTTAACGTGCAGCCCTTCCAGCAACACCGACTGTTCTACCAATAATTTAAGCGTTTGCTCCACATGATCGGTATTAATAAAATAATGCCCTTGTTCCAGACGGGGCTGACACTGGCTCAACACCTTCGCGGGCAAGTCTTGCTGGGGTAAACGGATCAACACACCTTTAAAATGTTCACTCAACAAGGCTTTGGGGGCGCCTCTGGCAATAATGCAGCCCTTATCCATAATGGCGATATCGTCACACAGCTGTTCTGCCTCATCCATATAATGGGTGGTTAAAACAATGGTTTTGCCCTGTTGTTTGATTTTGTTGATCAGATCCCAAAAATTACGCCGCGCATGGGGATCAAGTCCGGTAGTGGGTTCATCCAAAAATAAAATATCCGGATCATTCACTAGCGCCAAGGCCAGCAACAGCCGTTGTTTTTGCCCACCCGACAGCTTGCGATGATCCTGATTGGCAAAGTCATGTAAGTCACAAATATCCATCAGCTCGTCTTCAGACAAACTATGTTGATAAAAGCTGCGGAACAAGGTGAGACATTCACGACTGGTTAAAAAATCCTGCAATGCGGTATTTTGAAACTGAATACCGATTTTTTGGCTCATTTCCCGGCTCATCGGCTGGCCATAATAACGAATTTCACCACCATCAGGTTTGGATATACCCTCCATCATTTCAATAGTGGTGGTTTTACCGGCACCGTTTGGCCCTAATAGTCCAAAACAAATTCCAGCCGGCACTGTAAAGCTGATGCCATCAACAGCTTTAATGCCTTTAAATGTTTTGAGTAAATCAGTGACCTGAATCATCACGTTTGTTGATGTCTTTTCGGTTAATTCTGCCTGCATTGATACAATCCGGTGGCGGTTTATGTTTTCCATACTCTATCGGGCTGATACCATAAGTGCCACAGAATATTGTAAGCGGTATTGTCAAATTGCGAGTTCCCAGAATTTATCATCCCGATCTACTTAGCGTAGACAGCGACATTCCATTAACCAGTGAAGCCACCAACCATTTGGCTAACGTATTGCGCTTAAAAAACGGTCATCCCATCGTGTTATTTAATGGCGATGGCAACGACTATCCCGCCGAGCTTGTTGAGGTGGGCAAGCGTAAAGTTATAGCTCGTGTGGATGCCAAAATCAGCCTTAACCTTGAGTCTCCCCTTAGTATTCATTTGGGTCAGGGCATTTCCAAAGGCGATAGAATGGATTTTGTGCTGCAAAAATCGGTGGAATTGGGCGTGACGGAGATTACCCCACTGATTACCGAACGTTGTAATGTCAAATTGAATGACGAACGCTGGCTTAAAAAACATCAGCAATGGCAAAAGATTATCATCGGAGCCTGTGAACAATCAGGACGGAATATTGTGCCCAAGCTGCATTTACCCTTAACGCTGGCCGAATGGTCAACCCAATCCACCAATCAGTTCCGTTTGACATTACATCCCAAAGCTGAAAAACGGATTAGTCAATTAAGGCTTAATCATCATGGTGTGCGGTTATTAATTGGACCGGAAGGCGGTCTTAGTGATCAGGAAATATATCAAACTCAAGAAAACGGTTTTGAATCGGTGCTATTAGGCCCGCGCATATTACGCACTGAAACGGCCGCGCTAGCCACGATTACCGCATTACAAAGTTTGTTTGGAGATTTATAAATGAAAGTCATCCGTAGCAGAGAGTTTACCGCGGATAAAGCATGGGGTGCGTTAGACATTGCTAATATCAATGGAGTAACCACCCGTTTACATTGGACGGATCAACCTTATCAATGGCATATCAATGATGGCGAAGAAGTGTTTGCCGTATTGGATGGTGAAGTGAATATGCACTATAAACAGGATGGTCAGGAAAATAAGGCATTACTGCAAAGCGGTGATGTATTTTATGCCTCAGTCGGCACTGAGCATGTCGCCAAACCTGTCGGTGTCGCACGAATATTAGTGATTGAAAAAGAAGGCAGTATTTAGCGCTGTTTAACACCCGATACTTGATTTTCTGATAGTTAACACCACTTTATAGTCAAGCACTTAGGTTAAATCATTCCGCCCACAGGGGACATATTTTGACAATTAAACTCGGCATCGTAATGGATCCTATTCAATCCATTAATATTAAAAAAGACACCAGTTTTGCCATGCTGCTCGAAGCGCAGCAACGTGGGTATCAAATTCAGTACATGGAAATGGGGGATTTGTATCTGGACAATGGCAAACCGATGGCGACCATGCGTGAACTCAGCGTTCAGTCAGATGCCGAGCATTGGTTTGATTTAGGTCAGCCATGCCAGCAAAGTCTAGCCGAATTAGATGTAATCCTGATGCGTAAAGATCCACCGGTGGATAACGAGTTTATTTATGCCACGCAAATGTTCGAATTGGCCGAACAGGCTGGCACCTTGGTGGTGAACAAAGCGCAAAGCTTACGGGATTGTAACGAAAAATTATTTACCTCATGGTTCCCACAGTTTATTCCACCTACCCTGGTGACTCGTAATAGTGCGTTGATCCGCGAATTTCATCAACAACATCAGGATATTATTTGTAAACCACTGGATGGGATGGGCGGCAGTTCAATTTTTCGGGTCAAGGAAGATGGCAATAATCTGGGTGTCATCATCGAAACCCTGACCGAACTCGGCCAGCGTTATGCCATGTTCCAACGTTTTGTGCCCGAAATTAAAGACGGTGACAAACGCGTTTTAGTTGTCGATGGCGAAGTCATCCCTTACGCACTTGCACGCTTGCCCACCAAAGGGGAGAACAGAGGAAACCTGGCCGCTGGCGGCAGTGGACGCCCACAACCAATTAGTGAATCTGACCGCAAAATTGCTGAGGCCATTGGCCCAACATTAGTCGAAAAAGGACTGTTATTTGTCGGCCTGGATATTATTGGCGATCGGCTGACAGAAATTAATGTCACCAGTCCCACCTGTGTACGTGAGATAGAGGCCGCTTATCCGGTCAGTATTACGGGTAAACTTTTCGATGCTATCGAAAAACGAGTCAAGGCGTAATCGCCCGTTAACCATTAAGCAGGCAGAATCTATGCAAAACAGTCTTGAGAACCATTTTTTAATTGCTATGCCCAGTTTACAGGATCCCTATTTCAGCCGTTCGCTGACCTTTATCTGTGAGCATAATGAGCATGGGGCAATGGGAATTATCATCAATCAACCGGCCGGGATGACCCTCAAAGAGTTGTTAACACTGACTAACATCGAAAATCCAATCGACGAAAAGAAAGGCGAAAATATTGTGGTCGCAGGTGGCCCTGTGGGTAAAGATCGCGGGTTTATTTTGCATACTCCGCAACCGGGATACAGCTCAAGTATGGCGGTGAGTTCAGAAATTATGGTGACCACTTCAAAAGATATTCTGGAAAATCTGGCCACAGATAACGCGCCGGAAAAATCGGTAGTCGCATTAGGTTACGCCGGTTGGGGAGCCGGCCAACTCGAGCAGGAAATTCAAGAAAACTCCTGGTTGGTCATCGAGTCTGATGCCGAATTATTGTTCGATGTACCTATTCATAAAAAATGGGAATCGGCGGTACATAAATTAGGTATCGATATTTGGCAACTGGCGCCAGGTGCCGGCCATGCGTAGAACATCATTATGAGTATGCAAACACTGTTGGGGTTTGATTTTGGTACAAAAAGTATCGGTGTGGCTGTGGGTCAACAAATCACGGCTACCGCTGCGCCCTTAGAAGCCCTTAAAGCGCAGGATGGAATACCTGACTGGGCTGAAGTGGAAAAAATCTTCAATGAATGGCAGCCTTCGGGAATTGTGGTGGGATTACCGTTGAATATGGACGGTACCAACCAACATACAACCTTTGCGGCAAAGAAGTTTGCCAATCGCCTCCATGCCCGCTTTAAAGTGCCAGTTGAAACCTGTGATGAACGCCTGACCACGGCGGATGCCAAATCCCGATTATTTGAGCTGGGCGGTTATAAAAAACTCACCAAAGGTAAAATTGATAGTGTGTCAGCCTGTTTAATTCTGGAAAGCTGGATGGAAAACCAATATTAACCCACACTAAATTTCGTAATTCAGGCCAACAGTCGGCAAGTAAAAAGTAATCAGTCCGCTTGATTTCTTGACCATATACAACAATATTTACAGTCTGTTCCCGTCTACTTCCAGTGCTATCAGTTGCGTTGTTTGGATCGCCAATGATAAAAATAATTTCCATCGAAAATCTGCTCCCCGGTATGTACGTTACCCGGATCACTCAACCTCAACAACGTATCAAAGTCACCTCAACAGGTCTGGTTAAAACAGCTACAGCCATCAAGGCATTGCAAGACCGGGGGATCACCGAGTTAGAAATCGATTTGGCAAAAAGTATTCATACGGTTCAAGAATCAGACCCACCATCACTTCCTTTATCCGATCAGGTCTTAACCACTTTTGGCCAGCAAGTAGAGCAAACATTGGAACTTTATGAACAAACCAAAAGTATCCATAGCAAAATTATTCAACGTATCAACAAAAACCGATATGCCAATATTGCCGATGTGCATGATTTAACCAACAAGATCATCGATAACGTATTTGAATCTGAAGAAGCCACCAGAGTAGTCACTCAAATTCGCCAAGTAGATGAATACCTTATCGAACATAGCGTCAATTGCTCGATATTGATGGCCTTATTTGCCCGCTATTTGAATTTTGATCAACAAAGCATCCATCAGTTAGCGGTTGGTGCCTTGCTGATGGATATTGGCATGGCTAAGGTCCCCTTATTAGTGGTACAAAAACGTGGAGCATTATCGGCGAAAGAAACCCGGCAAATGGAAGGACATGTAGATTTTGCCGCAGACGTGGCAGAACAGTCAGGTTGTATGAGCCAGGTCAGCATCGATGTGATAACGCACCATCATGAACGTCTGGATGGGTCCGGTTATCCTGATGGATTAATCGGTGAACATGTCTCTGTTTATGCTAGGATGGCTGCCATCGTCGATACATACGATTCTCTAACCGCCAAACGCCCTTATCGGGACGCAATGACGCCAGCGGCGGCACTCAGTTTTATGATGGAAAATGAAAAACAAAAAATGGATGTTGAACTGATGGAAAAATTTGCCAAATGTATTAATTTATACCCCGTTGGCTCGGTGGTAAAACTGCAAAGTGGCAAATTAGCCATGGTATTACGCGCTAATCAATACCCCCCCTCCTCGCCCATGGTGATGAGCTTTTATGATATTCAAAAGAACTGCCATGAAAGCATTCAACAAATTGACTTATCTCAATCTGAAGACGCTATCGTATCGAGTATTTTGCCTGAAGACTTCAATCTGAATATGCTGGATTTTTTTAAGCAGGCGTTGGTTAATCATGCGTAACCGACAACGACCTAATATTTACCAGTCAGTTAAGGCGTTCATGCTAAATTGTTGTCCTTTGTAGTTAAGGATTACCTGTTGCGGAGTGATCCGTTCCAGCTGCAAATTCTGATTAATCCATTCCCCTTCGTGTATTTCTGCGCCATTTAGGGTGACCCAACGCTCTTGTGGCTCGGAGGCGTACATATGGGCGGAAAACGACATTGCAGGTAATTCTTTCAATACCCAGGCAGGGAGTTGGTCAATACGCGGAACATCGACTTTTTCTGGCTCGGGTATTGCTGGATCTTCAGCGATTTTAGTGCTGCCCACTTCGGCCACTGCCTGACTAAACTTTTCAAGTAGTTCCGGTGATATTTGCTGTGCTTTTGGCTCAGGTTTGGCGGGCGGAATGTTACCGGTAGGCGACTGAACTGCAACTGACATATCCTGCTCAGATTGGGTTGATTGGGGTTCAGTTGCTAATGCAGGTGCGGGTTGTTGATCTTTTACACTTGGTGCCGGTGACTGAGGCGCTACCAACGCAGCAGGTGGCACATGACTGACGGCAAACATCGATGACCATTTATCCACTGTCGCCGCTGTCCAGCCTAAACCTGCTCCACCCGCCAACACAATCAATACCATCAAGGTACGCTGTCCATAGTATTGCCACACAGAAGGCAATGCGGCTATTGAGGGTAAAAACAAGCTGCGATTAAATTGTTCTGACATGCTGTTATCGACGCTGTTCTGTTTGCCTTGCTGGGTTTGCATTAACAGCGACTGCATTGGGGATGAACTTGGCTGAGGAGAGTCCAATTCAACGGTTTGCGCAGGGTCTATTTCCAGCCGTTGCACTCCCATTTCCATTAATCCCAATACCATTTCCTGACTGGATACCAAACCGGATTTACGGATTTTGACCGGGCCATTTTGAGCGGTAATTTGTACGATCACCATCCCCGGTTTTAACTGGTTAATATCGATATTAGCCATAGATATTACCCGCCCAAAAACCAATAACTAACGCAACACTAAATAGGCCAAGTAACATCATTCCCCATGACTTTCCCTGCCGTTGCTTCACCACATCGTCCCCCAGAATTTGTCCTGCAGCGGCTAAAAAAATGTGCCGACGTACCATCACATCCTGCCGGGTGAAGGCAAGGGTCAAGGCCCTGTCACACAGCAAGTTAATCACTCTGGGAATGCCTCCGGTAATGTTATACACCGCTCGCAGCGTTGCCTTACTAAATATTGCCACATCACCACTGGCCACACTAAGGCGATGGCTAATGTACGCCTTGACTTCACCCGCGGACAATGGCAATAAATGATAGCGGGCAGTAATACGTTGGGCTAACTGCCGCAACTCATTACGTTTGAGTAACATTTGTAATTCAGGCTGGCCGATCAATACGACTTTAAGCAATTTTTCACGATTGGTTTCCAGATTAGTTAATAACCGTAATTGTTCTAATACCTCGGGCAATAAATGCTGAGCCTCATCGACAATCAGCACCGTGCTGGTGCCTTGCTGATGATTGGCTGCCAACTTGGATAAAATCAGATCGGTAAAATATTTTAAGCTCTGCTTGTCATGCTGATAGTCGACGCCTAATTCATCACAAACCGTGGCCAGTAATTCGAGTGCTGACAAGGTAGGATTCAGGATCATCGCCACTTGTGTATTATCGGGCAATTGTTGCAATAGTTTGCGTGATACCGTGGTTTTACCGGTACCCACTTCGCCAGTTAGCATCACAAAACCACCACTTTCCCGCAGGCCAAAAGTAAGGTGCGCCAGCGCCTCTTTATGACGCGGACTCATATACAAATAGTCGGGATTCGGGGCAATAGAAAAAGGATTATCCGTTAATCCAAAATAATTCAGATACATAACACTCGATTTTACAGCGCTGATTAGACGAAAGAGCATCAAACTAACCAGTTAACTGCTCTAAGTCAAAAGCATAAATGTAAATCTGTGTCGCATGCGGCATAATAACCAGTACGAATTCCGTGATAAAACATTAAATAACCACAATCAAATGAAGATTTACTTAGTAGGTGGCGCCGTACGCGATAAATTACTTAATCACCCGGTCAAGGATCGGGATTGGGTTGTGGTGGGCGCAACGCCCGATGAAATGCTGAATCAGGGATTTCAGCAAGTAGGCAAAGATTTCCCGGTTTTTTTGCATCCATCCAGTAAACAGGAATATGCCCTGGCCCGGATGGAACGTAAAACCGGAGTCGGTTATACCGGTTTTAGCTGTGACAGTTCGGTAAATGTGACTTTGGAACAGGATCTGTCCCGTCGTGACCTGACCATTAATGCCATGGCAATGGATGAGGATGGCAATATTATCGATCCCTATCATGGCCAACAGGATTTGGCTCAAAAAACCTTGCGTCATGTATCTGAAGCCTTTGTCGAAGACCCCTTGCGTGTTTTACGCGTTGCTCGTTTTGCGGCACGTTATCATCAATACGGCTTTCGCATTGCCGATGAGACAATGGCGTTAATGACACAAATTAGTCAATCCGGAGAATTACAAAGCTTAAGCGCTGAACGGGTTTGGCAAGAAAGCGCCCGCGCCTTGCTCGAACCGAATCCTGAAATCTATTTTGAAACCTTAAAACTTTGTGATGCATTAGCGCTGTGGATGCCCGAACTGGATAAATTATGGGGTATCCCCAATCCGGCTAAATGGCACCCGGAAATCGACACCGGCATCCACACTATGATGGTATTACAACAAGCCGTTCACTTATCCGATAAACTTAGTGTGCGTTTTGCCGCGCTTGCCCATGACATTGGTAAGGGATTGACAGATCCACGGCAGTGGCCTTCACATCGAGGTCATGAAACCTTGGGTTTAAAGGGCATAAATCAACTATGTGACCGAATTAAAGCCAGCAATGAATGTCGTGAACTGGCCTTAATCGCCAGTGAGTTCCATAGCCATGTTCACAAGGCATTTGAGTTAAAACCTACTACCGTATTAAAAGTCCTTAATCGCTGCGATGCATGGCGCAAACCTGAGCGCTTTGCCGATTTTATGGATGTGTGTCGTGCCGACGCGCGGGGACGTACCGGCTTTGAAGATACCCCTTACCAACAGGCCGATTATTTTTGGCAAGCTTATCAATCAGCCAGTCAAATTGACGTACAGCAAATTATCGCCGCCGGTTATCAAGGTGCGGCGATTAAACAACAACTTGATAAACAGCGTATTGACGTCATTGCTGACCTAAAATCAACGTTGTCAGTGTAACGCGACCTCCTAAGTCGTCGCGTTTATGCTTGTTACCTTGTGCGTGTTTATCGGTTTAGATTGCAATTTCAATCCAAATAACAGCCGCCCCAGCCAGAAACGTTTGACTAGTTCATAGCCCAAATAACAACCACAGACAGTTATAATAAGGATCAAAACAGCCTCCAAACCGATTGGCAAATGTGCACTTTGCAACGCCATCGCCGCCAGAATAATCAGGGTTTGGTGCAATATATACCAGGGCAATATCGCCTCATTAGCGTAATTTAACCACTTGAAACGACGATTCAGGTAATAACCACCGTACCCTAATACTGCAAATAACCAGGCATACCGATTAATAAAATAAACTGCTGAATAGAAGGTCTGTCTGATCAAGGGAAAATTGGATAGATCCACCAAGGTGGGCATCCAGTCATGATGATCCAGAAAGATAAAAGCATAACCACAGATTGCCAGAATCAATAACGGTTTGCGATGTTCAATACAATGCCGCCACCAGAGTTGCTGGTATACCAACATAAAGCCAACAATTAACGCAAGCAAGTACTTACTATGTGCATACCAATCCTGGATCAAGTTATGGGTATCAGGAAAACGTTGACCTAAAGTCATCCATAAAATGGTCTGGATCGTCACCAACACCACGATCAAATGCCATAACTGCACTTTTGACAGGGCGCTGCAACTTGCAAACTTTTTAAGCCCTCCTCCAATAAGCAGCATAATGCAGGTATAGACCCATAAATACGGCAAATACCATAAATGGTTCCAAGTCAGTAAACCAATGCTACTTTGATGCTCAGGAAAAAAATCTGCTGGTGGATTAATATATTGCAACCAAAAAGTCAGATAAGACTGTTGATAGCCCTGATTAAATTGCAATTGATAATACAGCTGCGGCGCCACGATCACATACATGGAAAAAACCAGCGGGATCAATAGCCGTTTACTGCGCAGCCAAATTAAACTTCCAGCACTGTATTTATTGTTGACTAATGCCAGTGCCATACCACTGAGCATAAACAGCAAACACATACGCCATTGGTTAACCAGTAACATCAAATCCTGCAGCCATACAGACTGATGGGTACTTTTAACATGCCAGCCCCAGTCAGCGACGTAATACATCCCAGTGTGATACAGAATTAAAATGACAAAGGCCAGTACCCGCAATGTATCAATATCGTAACGGCGCCCAGATTGTAGTTGAGTCATTATCCCTCCGGAGGTTAAAGTAAAGACAACCTCCTCAGCGTGCTACATGCGGTTGTGTCAACCAAGCCCTAAAGGCTGAGCGGCAGCGCGTTAGGGATAACCGGTGGAATACTGTGATAAAAATAATTGAGATATAACCGTGACAATGTTTGAACGCTTCGATAAGTATCGCCGTTGGTATATGGGCATGCTGATATTTGCCTATTTATTTATCAACAACAGCATCAACGCCACTTCGGTCTGGATGGAACAAAACCGCGATGGCAGCCCCACGATTGATTTATGGGAGCCCTTTTGCTGGGAATATACCAGTACCCTTAGCATTATGTTGCTGTTGCCACTGTTTTTGTATTTATTCAGTCTGTGGCCACCGCGCCTGACTAAAGTTTGGCAACAACTACTCAAGCACTTCCTCGGCACCCTGCTGTTTTCTATTTTACATGTTAGTTTAATGGTGTGGTTTAGAGAGATAATCTATGCCTGGCAAGGGGGTGACTACAATTTTGGTCCGATCTTGCGCGAATTTGTATATGAATACCGTAAAGACGCATGGGGATATGTATTTTTTTACGGCATGTATAATCTGTATCACTTTGTATATAGCCGGTTGAAAGGGGAAGCCAACCTGATCGAGTCGGTCGAACAATCTCCTGCCGTGCAGTCCAAAGTTCCGGGTCATTTGCTGGTACGTAAACTGGATAAGGAATTTCTGGTAAAAGTCAGCGATATTGAATGGATGGAATCTGCCGGTAATTATGTCAATCTCCACAGTGGCGGGCGCATTTATCCGCTCAGAGCCACTTTGGCGACCACACTGGAACGTTTAGAATCTGCCGGTTTTAGCCGTATTCATCGCAGCTATGCAGTGAACCATCAGGCCATCGACAACATCAGTTACCAACCCAGTGGCGACGGTGAAATTACGCTCAAAAATGGTCATAAACTGAATTTATCCCGTCGTTATAAAGACCAGTTTAAACAACAGTTTGGATAACCAGACTGACCGCCTTTAATAGGCATTCTTGCTAACAAAACCTTTAAATACGGTGGCAAAAATAATTTTAATATCCAGCCACACTGACCAGCGATGAATATAATCCAAATCATATTCCACCCGTTTAACCATTTTATTGATGGTTTCGGTTTCGCCTCGGTAACCATTAATTTGCGCCCAGCCGGTAATGCCCGGGCGAACCTTGTGACGCAACATATAGCCTTCAATTAATTTTCGGTATTCTTCGTTATGGGCAACGGCGTGAGGCCGTGGCCCCACAATCGACATACGGCCTTGCAATACATTGATAAACTGCGGTAGCTCATCGAGCGACGTGCGACGCATAAACGCACCAAGAGGAGTAACGCGAGGATCGTTCTTTTGTGCTTGAATCACTTGAGTACCATTATCCTGAGTACTCATAGAACGGAATTTATACACCACAATTGGTTTACCATCTAACCCATAACGGGTTTGCTTAAATATTACCGGCCCCGGTGAAGTCATCTTAACTGCGATAGCAATAGCCACCATAGGCAAAGCAATAAGGCATAAAATAAGACTAGAGAAAACAATATCTTCAGCGCGCTTAAGCACATCGCTACCACCTTGAAATGGCGTATCAAAAACACTTAAGGTCTGAATAGAACCAATATTCTGCCAACGCGCATTAATCAGATTGTAGATAAAGAAATTGGGAATAATATACACCGTCGCAGTAGTATCGCTGCACATATTCAAAATCTGCATAATGCGCTTTTCAGCACTCATGGGCATCGACAAATAGATATAGTCAATCTGGTTGGCCTTAGCCAAGGCAATCGCATCTTCAACCCGACCGAATATCTGATCTTTTAACTCGTGAGGCAGGCGTTCTGATGAGCGGTCATCGTAAAAGCCCTTAAATTTAATACCCAAATACTCGTTATCATCTATTTGATTGGCCAAACTGTAACCGGAAGGCGTGGCACCAATAATCACTGCGCTGCGGGTGTTGTGACCACTCTTGCGTTGCACATGTAATATTTCACGAAACACCACTCGCCAACCTAACAAAGAAAACCCGGCAGCTGCCAGCCAACTCAAAATGACGCTAGTGCCATAAGGAACCAGCCAAAACATAAAATAGGCAAAGCAGATAGTGACAGCAGCGGTTAACAACCAAGCCATTGACACCGTTTTAAGCATTAGAATGGATGAAGATGTTCGCCAAGAACGATAAATATCCAGCGCTTCGGCACACAGCATATAGCTGATAATACTGACAAATAATAACAGTAAACTCGAAGCCCCGAGGCCAATCCCATTAGCAAACAGTACAAAGAAGTACATCATAGTCACGACGAGTAGATCCACCAACCGGTATAAGGTTGAAAAGCTACTTTGATTGGCCTGAATAATTCCTTTGCCCATCTTTCGACGAATAATATCACTTGCCATAACCATTCCTCTGTAAATCAGTCTTCCCGTCACGACGAGTTGTTCAATCACGCCACATTCAAATTAGTGCCTCAAAGTCGTCATTGACGCTGATCAGCAACAATCACACTTCAATCCCTTTTTTAATGTTCAAAACATTCAGATAAAACCAATAAAACAAGGTCTTACAACATATGTTGAACAATCCTGTACTGCTCAATCTGATACCAGAGCAGATCCGTTGTGGCCTATTTGCAACTTATTTACAGCGTTAAGTAAGATGATGGACTTACCTTGAAAAAGTCGACACCTGCAACATCCAAGATGGATGACTCTTGGCATTACGGGGACTTTCCGAAGTAACTGGCATCATGTATTACTTTCACTCACGCCTGTGAATGCGCCCAATTTCAATTGCATTCAATGACAAAATTGCAAGTCCGGTGCCAGCTACCATGCAAACCCCGTGATGAACTAACACAGCCCTATGTGATTTGGAACGTAAGCCAATAGATACCGGCATTTGAAGCAAAATAAAAAATGATGAAAGGGATTCTTTTTAATCACGTCGTATTATTCGGGTATTTAGAAACAACGTTTTCTTAGAGGGTGTACAAGCGTCAAATAACGACTAATAAGGCCTTTAATCCCCGGTTTGTCGCTGATAAGAAACATTTATCCCGCAACAAAACCCCGTTATCGATTAAGCCAACAAAACCAAAACAGCAGCCCCCTTTAAATTCAGGCCCCACAGGCTCTTGGCCTCGCACTGGCATACATATCGCATAGCCTAAGTCAGACAACGTTAGTTATTACTTCACGGAAGGAAAATAAATGCGCTTAATGAAGCCCCAATGGTGGATAGTGTTAGTTAGCCTGACGTCATGGGCACAAGCAGCTGAACCGAATAGCCCGGGCAATATTAATTTGGGCGGCATACTGCTTACTCCCGGCCTGAATATTGAACAACGCTATGATGATAACCTGTTACGCCAATCCTCTAACCCGGAACAAAGTTGGGCAACGTTAATCAGCCCCTCTGTTGTGTTACAAAACAACTATGGACTCAATGATTTAACCCTTGGTTATGCGCTTAAGCGCGGCGATTATGTCTCTAGCCCGACTGATAATTTCACCGATCATCACTTATGGATCCAACTCCATTATAACTTGCAACGTCGTCACAGAATCAGTTTGGATGCCGACTATCTAGACGGACATGATGCCCGTGGTACCCGTTATTCTATCGGCCATGGTAATGAACTCAGTCATCCGGACACCTACAAAAACTCACAAATGCAAATCACCTATCGCTACGGTGGTGAGAACGCCACCGGTAAAATCGACCTGCGCTATAAATATAAAGGTGTCAACTATGATGGCGAGGAAATAGATTATCTGGAACGGGATCGTGATACCCATATTTTAGGCTCGACTTTTTATTATCAGCTGGCTCCGAATACCGATTTATTGCTCGATGTAAGTCATGCTGAAGTGAATTACGACTTTTCAGCTGAAGCCCGCAATCGTCTGGACAGTAGCGAGCAAAAAGCCTTAGTCGGGATTAAATGGGAATCGACGGCTGCGACCACCGGCTTTGCCAAAATAGGGATGCGTCGTAAAGATTTTAATTCGGAACAACGTGACAGCTTTGATGGATTCGACTGGGAAGTCGGTGTGCAATGGCAACCGGTCGATTACAGTCGCGTTGAACTGTCTACCAACAGCGATATTAAAGAAACCGATGGGCAAGGCGATTTTATTAAAAAACGCGATTACCAACTCAGCTGGCTACATGACTGGAATGATCAATTTAATTCCGAGCTGGAAATTCTTTACCAGAATGATAAATACGCCCGCAGTCGTTCAGCTGCGGATCTGTTAGTTCAAGATCGTGAAGACCGTGATTGGGGCACTAAGATAGCCGCCAATTATCAATTTCGCCGCTGGTTAACATTCTCCATTGCCTATCACTACGAACAGCGTAATAGCAATCTTGATAATCTCGATTTTGATCGCAATCTATTCAGCATTTCGTTACAAGCGAGTCTTTAATATGAACTTACGCACCGCCTTGTTTACTGCCTGCATGATGACTATCACCACCTTGCTTTGTCCGTTGGTGCAAGCTGACACGTTTAATTTAGGTCAGTATCGACTGGGCTCGGGTGATGTCATTAAGGTCACGGTCTATGGACAAGATGATCTGTCGATTGAAACCCGTTTGCCTGACACCGGCAATATCAACTATCCGTTTTTAGGTGATATTAAAGCGGTTGGCATGACCGCAGCGCAGTTAGAAAACACCATTTATTCCGGCCTCAAAGGTGACTATTTAATTAATCCTTCGGTGTCAGTGTCAATTGTCGAATACCGGCCTTTTTTTATCGATGGCGAAGTCAAAAAACCCGGCGGGTACCCCTATCAGCCCGGTCTGTCAGTGGATAAAGCGGCAGCCCTTGCCGGTGGTTATACCCAGCGGGCCGCCAAAGACAAAATCATTATTTTGCGTGAAACAAAAGGGGTACAGAAAGAATTAACTGTACATACCTCAGATACCGTACTGCCAGGTGACATCGTGCGCATCCAACAAAGTTTCTTTTAGGACATAACCACTGATGAAATCAATCCACAGTAGTGTAGAACAGCTTAATGCCAGTCTTTTTTCCGGCTCAGCCAGTCATCGTTCGGCCAACGTGACTGACGACCATGAGGCGTTGGATTTCGCCCATTATTGGCAAGTCATACGCTCCTTTCAATGGCGAATTATCGGTTTTGCCATCATTATCACATTGCTCACCGGGCTCTTTGTTATGACACTGCCGCCCAAGTATTCAGCCACGGCATCGCTATTGATTGAGTCAGAACAGGCAAAAGTTCTGTCCATTCAAGAAGTGTATGGGCTGGACTCCAGCCGCAAAGAATATTTTCAGACCCAGTTTGAAATTTTAAAATCGCGCAAAGTAGCGCAAAAGGTGGTGGAAAAGCTCAATTTGGTCAATCACCCGTTGTTCGATCCTGACCAACAATCCCGTTCCTTAGGCTGGCTTAAAGATAGCAAAGTACAAATCACCAATCTATTGCGGGAACATCTGCCATTTTTAGCCCAACATAGTGACAATGCCCCCTCCCAACCGGCTGCCGATAAAAATTTGGCGGAGGTTAAGCTGGAAAAGGTCATTAAACGTTTCGCCAGCGGTTTAACCATCACCCCGATTAAAAATACCCAAGTAGTCAATATCAGTTACGAAAGCGAATCACCGCAACTGGCAGCCAAAATCGCCAATACCGTCGCAGAGGTTTATATCGAAAGTTACCTTGAAGCTAAATTCAGTATGACCAGCAAAGCGACAACCTGGTTAAATGACAGTCTGGAGGGATTGCGTGAAAAGCTCAATGCATCAGAAAAACGTTTATCCGACTTTTACGAGCGGGAACAACTCGTCAATATTGATGGCGTGGTTGGGTTAGCTGCAGATGAATTACAAGGATTAAGTGAGCAATTACTCACAGCGCAAAATGCAGTAAAACAACAACAAGCTATCTATGAACAAATCAAAGTTAAAGACGGTAATGTCAATGCGCTGGCGCGTTTGCCTATCATTCTGAATCACCCATCAGTACAAAATGTGAATAAAGAAGTGATTAAAGCCGAGAGTAAATTTTCGGAGTTAAGCCGAGTGTATGGACCGAAACATCCTAAAATGATCGCCATCACCGCCGAAGTCGCCTCAATAAGGCAGGCCCGTAATGCGCAAATTGCGACGCTGATTGACGGGATTGGCACGGATTATCGCAGCTCCTATGAATCGGCTCAGCAAAAAGTAGCCGCATTACAAAAAGAAGTGGCGGAAGCTAAAGTTCGTTATCGTCGTTTATCCGGCCTCGAAACCCAACGTCGCTCTTTACAGCGGGAAGTAGATATAAACCAGCAGCTGTATAATTCATTTTTTACGCGTCTAAAAGAAACCAGTGAACTGGGCGGCTTTGAAACCCCCAATGCTCGGGTATTAGATTCGGCACCCATTCCAACAAAAGCATCCAAGCCACAAAAATCATTAATTGTCGCGGCGGCGGGATTGGCAAGTATCGGTTTTGGTATTTTTATCGCACTGGTTTTTGAAGCCTTTAATAATGGAATTCGCTCCATTGATGATATCGAACGCAAACTCGGCCAACGCATGTTAGGGTTAATTCCATGGCAACGACACAAGCGTAAACAGGATCTGGCTTTACGGCACTTTTTCGATCACAAAAACCATTTATTCAGTGAAGCAATCCGCACCTTGCGAACCAGTATATTGCTGCTCAATAACGAAAAAACCACCAAAGTCATTTTGGTCACCTCCAGCGCGCCCAAAGAAGGAAAAACCACCGTGGCCACTAATCTGGCGTTCGCGATGGGACAAATGGGCAAAGTACTATTAATCGAAGCCGATTTACGCCGACCGGTGATGTCAAAGCTATTTGGTTTACCCGGTTTTCAACCCGGATTGGCCAATATTATCTCCGGTACTCACACTGAAGATGAATGTATTGTAACCGATGAATATTCTGGAATTGACTTACTTATGGCGGGCTCATTACCCCCTAATCCGCAAGAAATGCTAGCGTCATTACGTTTTAAAAGCTTGATTGGCGTACTGAGCAAAGAGTATGACCATATTATTCTGGATACCGCTCCGACTCAGGCTGTCAGCGATGCAATGGTGGTATCCAAGGTGTGTGATTCTCTGGTGTATGTGGTTAAAGCCGATAGTACCCGCGATAAAGTCATTAAAACCGGCTTAAGCCGCTTCCAGCAATTAGGACATCGAATCGACGGTATTGTACTGAATCAGGTAGATCTGAAAAAAGCCAATAAAACCGGAACATTTTCTGGCTTTTATGACCAATACGGCTACCAGTGCCCGCCCGCTCCACCTGCGGAAAAACAAGAGCCCGTGCTTAAACCACAGGTTAGAACAATGTCTTAAACCAATCCCAAATCCCAAAGGAAAAGTCATCGATTAAGTTGATCCCCAAGGCAGACTTTAATAAATATAAACTGAGTAAACCGAATAACCAGCTAAACAGAATAAAAGCGCTGATAAAAGTGGCTTTGATAAAACGCGACACCCCTTGTTCCCGCTGGCTTAACTCACGACGATTTTTACCCGCCAGCAACACAAAATAATAACGGCTGCTGAACCAGCTAAGCGTTCCTCTTACATCAATTTTATGCTTCCCCCATTGGCGGGATGCTAACGCAGCTTTAAGACAGCTTAACTGTTTGTCACTAAATGAGCCGCGCATATCCTTAGGCATACGAGCTAACAAATTCTGAATTTCAGGGTCATCTTCAATCCGTGCTTTGAGTATGGTTCTCACACCTGTTCCTCACTGTTGCTATTCGATTACACCCTGTCAAACAGGTTTAATTGCCTATCATTACTCAATTTCCGCATACAGTTGGCATTCCTATCCGGCGAATTTTGATTCACCCCAGTCGCTTACCAAAAAATGCAATAACACTGTTGCGATACACAGACAGTTTTAGCGGTAAATTTCCAGCCAACAGACATGCTGTGAAGGCTATTACTTTGGGTGGAGAACTTATTCCTGTCAACCTTGAATCAATAGCTCAAACCGTTACACACCGCGTCAACAATGGGGTTAAATCGGATCATCATTGCCAATACCCCGATAATAACATGCATTACCTCTGGCTATTTTCAACGCAGCTCTGCAACGCGGCACAGAAGTTGCGTTAGCACTGATTACAGGAGTTGTTCCTATCGGAACACATGAGCCATTCAGGAGTAAGCATTACAATGAAATTAGCAGATGTTGTCTTTACTCACGTTGGCGGATTGCGCACAGCCTGTGTGACACGAGTACAACTTGTGCGTCTGATAGCGGAGCAAGCATCCAATGCGCGATTTGCCAAAGTCGAAAGCAAACGGGTAGAACCGTTACTGATTTTTTCAACCAATGGTCACAGCATTTCTATCGCTAATAGCAATAAAGCCATGGGCAAAATGTTAAATCAGGCTGACTTGCTGCATGCCGACGGACAAAGTGTGGTCACGCTATCCAAATATTTCAGCCAGCATCCCATTCCAGAGCGCAGTGCCACCACTGATATGATCCATGATATTCCGCAATTAAGTCGAACACCGCTACGCCATTATTTACTTGGCGGTAATCAGCAAACCGTCGATAAATGCGCCACCATTTTACAGCGCCAATACGCCAATTTTTCAGTTGCCGGGGCCCATCATGGTTATTTCTCTGAACAGGAAGAACAACAACTGGTTAAGCAAATTAATGAAACTCGGCCGGATGTCCTGTGGGTGGGGTTAGGCAAGCCCAAGGAACAACTATTTGCCTTGCGTCAAAAGGCGCACTTGCAGGTACCGGTGATCATCACCTGTGGTGGCTGTTTTAACTTTGTTACCGGTGATTACAAACGTGCCCCGCAGCTGTTACAGCAATGGGGACTTGAATGGCTGCATCGTGCCATTACCGAACCGAGAAAATTACTGTGGCGTTACCTGACCACGAATCCTCACGCCGTATTTTGTGTGCTTAAACACCGCTATCGCCATCAATTACGTTGATACAACCTATGGAGAACAACAGTATGGAACCGTACAACGTACTATTTTTACATAAATGGTTTTCACTTTCTGGTGGAGTCGAGCGAGTCCATAAGAATCTAGCGACCGCACTGGCCGAACAAGGTGTACGTTCATCGTTTTACGTCTGCAATGTTTCCGGTGACAAGTACGCAGGATACAAAAAACTGTGTAGCGAATTTGATGCCGTCTGCCCTCCCCCCGGCTCCAACTTTAGAATGCGGCTAAAAAACCTGTTTGGTCATATTCAACATAGCAAAATCAACGTGTTAATAGCCGCCACCGAAACAGCCAACATGCTGGCATTATGTTGTTCATTAAAATTTCCCCAACTTAAGGTCATCTATACACGGCACTGTGCGCTTAATGTTAGCAACCAGAAGCTGGCTCCCTGGATGATAAAAGCCTTATACAATTTGTATAGCCTGAGTAATCAATCCATTGTCGCCGTATCTCGGCATTTGCAGGGTGAGTTA
Source organism: Neptunicella sp. (assembly GCF_048268085.1). Lineage (NCBI taxonomy): Bacteria > Pseudomonadati > Pseudomonadota > Gammaproteobacteria > Alteromonadales > Alteromonadaceae > Neptunicella > Neptunicella sp. The sequence goes on from NZ_JBLWWF010000013.1 coordinate 60,108, forward strand.
AATAGTGTCATTCGCATGGGAAAAAGCTCAGTACAGTTTATTCCCAATGCGGTAGTGAGCGATAAAGTCCAGCAACTGGCCGCACACAATACCGATAATTTTCAACTAAGCCGCTACTTTTGTGCAGTGGGCCGCTTAGTTGAACAAAAAGGCTTTGATCTGTTAATCCGTGCCTACGCACTGGCGTTGCGTGAACAGCCTAATTTGCCCGGTTTAGTGATTGTTGGCATAGGTGAGGATTTAGCTCAGTTAAAAGCCCTGGCCGCCCAACAGGGGGTGGCCGAATCGGTAATCTTTACCGGTTTTACCGACAATCCTTATTACATTATTAATGGCGCAGTCGCCTTTATTTTATCCTCTCGCCATGAAGGTATGCCCACGGCGTTAATTGAAGCCATGTATCTGAACACACCGGTTATTGCCTTTGATTGTCCCACTGGCCCAGCCGAATTAATTCAACATGGTGAGAATGGTTTATTGGTGCCCTATATGGATGTGGAAGCGATGGCTAACGCGATTGTTAACTATCAATCCATTTGCGGTAAATCCATCTCCCACAGCGTCAAAGATTTTCAATACCAGAATGTGGCGCTGGCGTATATGAGTCAATTCTAACCATGGCAAGAATAGCGATCATCTTACATGACCTGCGCGGTGGTGGAGCTGAAAAAATGATGGTGCGACTGGCCAATCAATTGGCTGTCGAACAGGATGAGGTTGAGCTGGTACTCATTGGTGCCGGTGGCATTAATAAAGCCTTGGTCAGTGCCGAGGTAAAACTGGTCGAACTGGGTTGCCAGCGCACTTTGCAGGCATTTACACCATTGCGCAAATATTTATCTCAGAACCGTCCTGACGCGATTCTCGCGGTACTCACCCATATTAATGTCATTACTGCATTGGTTTGTTGGAGTTTAGGGATAAGCAATCGATTAACCGTTAGCGAACGCAATACGTTTTCGCAAGATCGAAAAATGAATACCAGTGTGGTCATGCGCAGCGTCTATTGGCTCGCACCGTGGATCTACCGCTGTTTAACCAATCCGGTCATTGCGGTATCCCGAGGTGTGGCTGATGATTTAATTGCCTGTAGCGTGGTACGCGAACAGGATGTGATCACCGCACCAAATCCGGTCATTAGCGAACAAAGTCTGCACGCATCCTGCCAACCGGCACAACATCCTTGGCTACAGAATAAAAACGGTAAAGTGGTGGTGGCCGTCGGCAGACTGAATCATCAAAAAGGCTTTGATTTACTACTACAAGCTTTTGCAGATATGCCGCATCAAGCTAATTGCCGCTTGGTCATTTTTGGTGAAGGCGAACTACGAAGTGCTCTTGAAACGCAGATCCGCGCCATGAATTTAACCAGCAGGGTCGATTTAGCCGGCTATATCGATAACCCGCTGGCCGAGATCAAACAAGCCGATTTATTTGTTTTATCTTCTCGTTTTGAAGGTAGCCCGAACGGTTTAGTCGAGGCCATGTCAGTGGGTACCCCAGTAGTGGCGTTTGATTGTCCTCACGGCCCGCGGGAAATACTTAAGCCACATCAATCAAACTGTTTTGCTGGCTGCTTGGTGGCCTATTTGGATGTTGCGGCATTAAGCCACGCCATCCACTCCCAGTTAAACCAATCCTGCTCAGCGCAAATCAGGCAGGACATTATTGCATCAGTGCAAGGTTTTCATACCCCATTGGCATCACGTATTTATCGGCAAAAATTGCTGAGCCATTGTGTACAAGGAGCCGGTTGATGCAATTAACCATTGAGCGTACCAAACGACTTTATTTGCTGTTAGCCGTACTGTATTACCTGGGTTTTATTAACTTTATCAACCAGTTAGTAACCGGAGGCAAACAAGGACATGCGTTTGCTTACAACGCCGCTGGCAGCAGTATTAAACAAGCAGTGGGTATTCTGTTACTTTTAAGCGGCTTGTATTTGCTCTCTCGTCAATCACCACAGCGCTTAATGAGCGGGCTTAAGCGTAATATGTTCTGGGTGGTGCTGGTACTGTATTTCTTGATTTCGGTGTCTTGGTCTTATGCACCGGCAATTAGTTTTCGTCGTGTTATCGCCTTTAGTACATTACTGGTGGTGGCGTACTGTTTAGTTGAGTTTTTTGAGCCTGTATCACTGCTCAGCCTTATCGCTCGTGCCATCAGCATCGCTGCCGGGTTGGGACTGCTGTATTATTTAATCGATCCTGCTGCTGCCTCAATCAATGATAGCGACATCCGCGGCAATGCTTTCCTGGGCATTATGGCGGATAAAAATACTGGCGCACGCTTATATTCCTACGCCATTTTAATCTTGTTTGGATTGGGCCTATATCGTCGCCATCTGGATAAATTGGCGTTATTCGCACTATCGATGTGTGTTTTATTATCTCAATCTGCCACCGCCTTGGTCATGACTGTTGGTGGCATTGGCCTTATCAGCATTTTACGTTTTATTCGCAGTCATCACGCCCGCCGCAACCTGAACCGGATATTACTGGTGTGTATGATGTTGGTGGTCGGTGCCGTCGCGGTTAACTACTTGTACGAATACCTGCTGGAATTATTAGGCCGAGATCCCACTCTGACCAACCGGGTGATTATCTGGCAATTAATGGACACCTATGTTGAACAAGAGAAATGGTGGGGATACGGTTTTGGCGCTTTTTGGGCTAGCGATGCGGTAGACGGTTTTGTGGATAGCTGGGGCTATATTGGTAACGCCCATAGCGGCTATTACGAAGCGTTGCTCAATGGCGGCATTATCTGCCTGACCCTGGTGTTTCTGATTTTTGCGAAAACCCTGGTGGATTTAGCCAACAAATATATCCGTGATCCATTAGGCGATTTCTACGCCGTTCTAATCCCAATTATTCTGTTACAAGTGGTGGTCAATTATGTGGCTTTTATCATTATTAACCACAACAGTTACGACATGTTTATTTTTGCGCTGATCTCTTTTATCGCCTGTCATCAGAGTGCTGTTTCAGCAAACTTGTCAGCCAATAGCATCCAAATTGACAATGTTCACCATGCTCAGTTTGATCAAGTGCAAGGAGGCCGCTCATGACCAATAGTGGCCAACCCGCTTTAGGATTAAAACGGCATAATCATAAGTTAATCAATCTGATATGGATTTTTTCCGGTAATTACGGGAATGTTCTGTTCTCAGTTTTTTCCTTTCTGACCTATGCCTATTTTTTAACCCCAGAACAATTTGGTATCGGTATTTTCTGTATTGCGGTGGTGGAATCCTTTGGCATCATCTATGGCAGTACCATTGAAGATCCGCTAGTGCGTCGCCCTAATTTACGCCATACCGATATCAGTTCAACGTTCTGGATTGGCGGCTTAATCAGCTTAATCACCAGCGTCACTGCATTATCAATTGCATATTTACTCAATTACCCCTTCATCCTGCTAATGGGTTTCTGTTTTATCAAGTTAATTTTCTCAATGTTATGTCGCCCGATGGTAGCGATGTGCCGTAAATTACGCCAGTTCAAGTTGCTGTCGATTCGCACATTGGTCGCCCGCTTAATGGGCACAACTGTGGGGATTATCGTGGCCATCCAAGGGGGAGGAGAGTGGGCGTTAATCAGTCAGGCGGTGTTTATCGAGGCGTTTTCCTTACTGCTACTGCTTAGTGTCAGTCACGGTTATTTAACTGCACCAATCAGCCTTAAAGCCTTTAATCGCATAGTACGAGAAGGGATCCCCATCGGACTGAAAGCCAGTTTTTGGAGCATGCTAACCCGCGGTACCATCATCGTTTTGGGGTTGGTCAGTAATGCCACTGTATTAGGCTACTTTGGCTTTGCCAACCGGTTGGTGCGCTTACCGTTAACGGCCACAACTAATAGCCTTAACAGCTATGCGTTGCCGGTCCTGGCTAACAAAGTCAATAATCAACAAGATGTTGCCACATTTTTTATGCAGATCACCTTAGCAACATCGGCCATCTTTAGTCCGATATTCTTGCTCGGTAGCGCTTTAGCGCCGGTTTTTATCCCCATGATATTCGGGGCTAAATGGCATGATTCCATCGTTATTTTTCAATGCCTTAGCCTTATTTTCGGGCTTAAATTCTGCATGTTGTATGTCTCAAAAACCCTTTCAGCTTACGGTAAAGCCAAGTTGGGTTTAGGCAAAGAGTTCATCAATCTGTGTGTGTTTTTCACTATTATATCCCTTGCCGGTGCGAAATATGGCGCCTATGCAGCGGTGCTGGCCCTTTGCGTGCATGCCTGTTTCGATGCGCTAATCAAGTCCTATTCATTATCCCGATTGCTGACAATTAACTTTATTGCCATTGGCTTGGGTCAACTGCGTATTGTTTTATGCTCTGCCGGGATGATGTTCTCCGCGGACCAATGCTGGCAAATACTGCACAGAGCCCAGATTTTCCATCCCATTGTGGCATTTTCGATCACCCTGTTGATCGGAATCACAACCTATTTGGCATTGCTAGGGCTGCTCTATCCTCACAGTTTTTCGTTAATTAAAGGCTTGTTAAACAATAGTGTAAGTCATCCACCACACGAAAATCGTCTTTCATCAGGAGTCTCTGACAATCAAGAAAAGCAGGTATTACCATGAGCTATGACTCTTTTTTCTGGCTACATATTAAGAAGTCAGCAGGCATTTCAACCCGTCATTTATTGCAACCTTACTATCCTGAAGTGGACCGCACCCATTGGCCGGCTAATTTTATTCAGTCACCCGCTGACCAGCATAATGACATTCTAAACAACTACCGAATGTTGCTCGGCGAATATCAATTCAAACGCAGTCTGTTTGCCAAAGAAGTGCTTTATAAAAGGGAATGGGACAATATGTTGTCCTTCGCGTTTGCCCGTGAGCCGGTCTCCCGCTGTATCAGCATGTTTTACTACTTGTACTGGCACAGCGGCAGTCTGAAATCCTTAATTAAAAGCGCAGCACAGAAAACCCTTAAGACTCGCAAACTACATTACAGCACTGCCGGGGCCTTCGATCACTTTTTGGATTATGTGGCCAAAGCCCAGTATGCCGATTCGATTTATTCCCCACTGGGAAGCCATTTTTCCACCCACACCAATTCCATGTGGCGGGATGTTACTGACTACGATGGCACTGTTTTACTGACCCGTATTTATCGGCTGGAAAGCCTGTTACCGGCGATTAATCAAGTATTCGAAGATTGTGGATTACCGAAAAGGTTGCAGCATTCCCAGCGCAGTAACCAGACCAGTAACAAAGGTCAATATCAACCATCCGCCGCGCAACGAATCAAAATTGAAGCGTTATTTAGTCAGGATTTTGAATTATATGAATCCGCAATTAGTTGCTAAACAACTGACAAGATGAGGACACAATGACAGTTAATATCCCTAATTCCAGTGTGCGAAATAGCCAAGGCGTGACCCAGCTAAAATATCGGTTATTTTCGTTTCTGCCGCGCCGACTTTTTTTAGAGTTACGCTGGAATGCTAACCGCTTATTACGCCAAGGTAATCACACGCAATCTCAATATTTACGTCAGCGAACCAATTGCGATGCTGATGCGAATTCTCTGCATCCTTTTGACAAAACCCAATCGATTTTTGTCCATATTCCTAAATGTGCTGGCATTTCAGTGAACCACGCCCTGTACGGTAATCTGGCGGGCGGGCATAAAACCCTGGATCAATATCTACGCATTTTTGAACCCAAATTAGTATTGTCCTATTTCAAGTTCAGCATAGTGCGTAACCCGTGGGACCGATTGGTATCAGCCTATCACTTTTTACAAAAAGGCGGAGCTAATCAGCAAGATCGCGACTTTTTCCAGCACAATTTGGCTGATTACCCGCACTTTAAAAGCTTTGTCCATGGCTGGTTAAACGCCCAGAACATCCAGAAATGGTATCACTTTAAGCCACAATCGGATTTTTTACTGGATAGTTCCGGCAAAGTTAGTCTGGATTTTATCGGCCACTTTGAAAACCTGCAAAACGACTTTGACTATATTGCCAAACGTTTAGGCAAACAGGTCAGGTTACCGGACAGCAATAAAAGTCGGCACGGAGATTATCAAGCCTATTACGACGATGAAACCCGCAACATCGTTGCTCAAGTTTACTCTCGCGACATCGCGTTACTCGGCTATACCTTCGATAACAGCGGTATGCAGTCTATTTTTAATCACACTAATAAAGGAGTGGTAGCAGATGAATAATACCTGTAGTGACAGACGCCCCGAATTATCATTTTGCATTCCTATTAAGAATCGTTTCGACGATATACAAGCAACACTGCGCCAGAATTTGGATGACAACCGCGCGGATGAAGCACAGATTGAATTTATCTTAATCTGCTTTGACGACTTTTATTATCCCGCTATTGATGAACAAAACGAACATCCATTAAGACCCAATGTACGCCAATGGATTGAACTGAATTTCGCCGATGAGTTAGCCAGTGGTTACTTGCGGTTTTACCACTTAGATGGATTAGCCGACTGGCATTTTGGCAAAGCCAAGAATGCCTTCAAACCCTATATAAAAGGTAAAATATACGCCAGCCTGGACGGTGATAATTTTACCGGTAAGCACGCAGGTCGCCATATTATTGATGTGTTCCGTCAACACCATTACCAATGTATTTTGCACCAGTTTCAGGGCGACTATGGCGATGGTACTTGTGGACGTATCGCATTAAAACGCGAACATTACATGCAATGGGGTTATGACGAGCATTTTTTACCCCGTCAGTGGGATGAACTGGATGCGATTCTAACCACCTTGGTCAATCATCCCGAAGTCACTTACCTTTGTTATGTGGGCCAAGGTAAAAACATTATCCAGCGTAGTTATCCAATTCGTCGTTATTTAAAAGAACATAATCGCGAATTTAAACAACAGGAAATTGCCGATCCCGGATTATTTACCCAACAGGACACAAGTGCTGCCGCAGTGGGGCAGCATGATTCCAACTATGTGGGTCAGGATATTCATTTGCGATTGGCCTCAATTTACAACAATCATTTGTCGCTGATTAAAAACTCGGACAGACCCGACCTGATCTATCGCTATGAACAGGAGTTGATGAACTGCCAGCAAAATATGTTGCAACAAATTGAACCACAACGACTAGAAAAATGGTTTCTCAATCCCCTGTCTAACCGCAGTCATGGCAATAATCCCCAAGAGGCCAATACCTTGTTATTTGGCTGGATTGATCACACTAAAATGGATCACAGCACCTTTAGTGCATGGCATGACCATCATTGCCAATTAGGGGTGGAATGCTTTTTCCTGGTAGTGGATAGTTCCGCTCGTTTTAGTGGTTTTGACACCAGTCTTTTTCCGGATGTACAGCTAATGGAACCCGCCGTCAGTTTGCCGCAGGAAAATACACCGGCGAGCAGCATGTTTTTATTGGAAATATTGTTAAAAGTGCACGGCCAGAATAAACAATGCTACTTATTAGGTGAAGATCCTTGGGTACCGGTTGATTTAACCCGCTTACACGTACCAGCAGGCAAAAACATCACCGGGGCAATATTGTCCCATGACTATCTGGTAAATCCATTGCTGGAAAGCCATTTGTGCGAGTATGTCAAAACCGCTCGCACACAAAAACAACAATCCACCCATCGGATAATTAACAAAGTAAACAAGATTATCCAGCGCTTACTTGGCGACTTGGAAGCTCTGAAAGATCGCTCAATCAACCATCTAAAAAAGCCCCCGTTATCCTATGACGGACCCATTTTACTGAATTGGCAACCGGACATGAGCCTGAGCCGTGAACAGGGAAAACTGAGTGTGACCGCCAAGCAGCAACGTTATTCCTACGTGCGCTTTACGGGAGCCAAGTCGTGATTTCATCGTTACTGGCCAGTATTTTACCCAAATCATCGCCCCAACGGGATCAACGTCCACGGGTGGCGTTGATCCATCCAGAGGCTGGAGTATCTTCCAATGGCGGCTCACAACTGAGTGCCCTTGAACTGGCACGCCATTTACAACCCTATTTTCAGGTCACCCTGTTATGCAGTGCGAAATCAACCTTGCCAATGGGTAACGATGCCAACGACTTTGTTAAAATTCTCCCGGCATTACCACGGGGACGGGTAAAACCTTGGTTACATCACCCAATTATTGGTCCCATGCTAAGACCATTGGCTAAAAATCCAGAGATATTAATCGAGTTACTCAGCAGTTTCTTACCCTATTTTTGGTATTTAATGCGCCATCCGGTAGATTTGTTATACCCCAACAATGGCTATGCCGGATTAGTTCTGGCCAATCGTGTACGGGCGTTAACCGGCACCCCAGTGCTTTACACAGAGCGAGCCGGCAGGCTGGCAGACGGTAAAATTTTGCAGCGGGATCTGGGTTATCAACCCGATCATATGGTGGTCTTTGATCAAGATACGCTGGATATTGTCCATCAATCACGCCCCAATCAATCGGCCAGTATCATTCCGAATGGCGTGGATTTATCCCGTTTTAGCCCGCAAGGGGACAAAATCAACCTCGGCTTACCCGGGCCTATTGTGGTATGTGTTGGTTCATTAGATAAATCTAACCACAAACGGATTGAGCTAACCATTCAGGCCATGGCCAAGTTACCAGAATACAGTTTACTGATCTGTGGTGATGGGCCAGACAGGCACTACTTCCAGCAAATGGCGTATCGCTATTTAGCCTCAGAACGAATTCGTTTTGCCGCATTCGGGTTTGAACAAATGCCAGCGGTATACCGTAGTTGCGACTTGTTTACCTTAGCCTCAAACAACGAACCATTTGGACGGGTTTATCTTGAAGCCATGGCATGTGGCTTGCCAGTGGTGGCTACTGATGATGCGATGCGGCGCAGTATCATCGGGCAGGCTGGTTTACTGTGTGATGTTACCGATATCGATATATACGCGCACAAGATCCAGCATGGGCTCAAACTCAAAACCCAACTCGGTTGGCAAACTGAGGCGAAGAAACAAGCGATAAAATTTAGTTGGATCAATGTAGCCGAACAATATGCCGAACTCATGCTACAAATGATTAATGACAAGGCACAAGGTACGGTGAGAGATTCAGTATGAGTGAACGTATTTACTATTTTCCTTTCAACCATGTAAATCGATACGTTGACTTAACCAAACAAACACTCACGGATATTGGTTACGAGGTACTCAGTTATCGTCACTTGTATCGATTTAACAACCTGCTGAAACGGCAGGAGAACACGGTCGTGCTGAACTGGTTTGAAGATCGACCTTATCGCAAAAGTTTTTCCAGTAAACAACAACGCCTCGAATTACTCCGTACTACGTTAGGTATTGTGTTAATGCGACTGTTTTGCCGGCGTGTGATCTGGGTTAGGCATAATTACCTACCACATAATCTGGCGAGCTCATCTGAACAAAACCCGGATGAAAAAAAGCCGTTAGTCAACAAACTACCCCAATTGCCTAAAATCTCGATACAGCGCCAGCATACGATGCAGAAAAGGCAGACTCCGCGCCCTCTTTCACACCGTATCAACTGTTTTTTATTACATCACCTTGCCAGTGAAGTGGTGTGTATGGAACCAACTGATTTTGCGACGGCTATCGTTCCTCATCCACTATATCGCAGCGATCATCAATTACAGGATGCCATTAGCACAGCGATACCGTTTCAAGCCGAGCAGCCACCATTGGAATATGTGTTTTTCGGTACGATTAAGCCCTATAAACGCCTCGATGAATTACTGGAGCATTGGCCGCTTGGAGTCCCATTAACCATTATGGGCTATTGCTCCGAACCTGAGCATGTCACTCAGTTAAAGTGCATTATTCAACGTCGCGGTTTGTGGGTTAACTGGACAAATGAATATGTCGATGAGCAGGAATTAAATCAAACACTGGCACACTGTCGCTATGTCGTCATGCCACATGAGGATGACAGTATGATTTCGTCGGGGACGTTTTATCACGCCGCCAGTTATGGCACTAACTTTATCTGTTTCAATTCGAAATTTGCCCGACACAAAGCGCAGCAGCATCACTTTGTGCATATCGTGGATAAAACCGGTCTGCCCCAGCAGTTGTCGCGAGTTAACTACATTCCACGCCGCGAGGTGATGGCGCAAGCCCTTAAACATTACGGTCAGACTGCACAACAGCAAGCCTGGAAGCATGTTTTAGTTAACAACGGGGTTAAGCCGCAGCTTTGTTTAACCACCAAACAAAGCCTTGGCGACTAGGGGCGCTTAAACAGAAATTTGACCGGGCGGTACTGGGCTAACTTGCTCGCCACATGCCCGGTAATTACGGCAAATAGCACTGCGCATAGCATGGTTAATCCATGTGAATAGATGTCCAATTTAAGCAATAACATTCTGGTCGCAGCGGGGAAAGGGAAATGAGTGAGATAAATAAACACACTGATCCCACCCAGATACACCATCAGCCGGGTCATTTTCCAGCGCGGCAACAGTGCGGTAATGCTGATACAAAATTTAAGAAATGCCAGTACCGTGACCATCGACAAAAATACCAGTAAATAGACGGGGATATAAGGCTTAACAAAAGCCACAATGGGGCTCATTAAAATAAATATCAGGATCCATAAGCGGCTTTCTTTTGAAGCAAACAACAACTCCCGAATCGAGTCGGCATAGAAAAAACCTACCGCATAAAATACGTAGATCCACGCTAAACGCTGAAAAATAGAGTCATCAAACCATCCGTAATACAGGCTATTAAGCATATTAACTGCCAATGCAATACCCACCACCCAAGGGGCAGACTGATGTCGTACCCAAATCGTAATGGCAAAAGACAATAACAGCGCATAGATAAACCAGATAGTCGGTACCGGATCCCAAAGAATATGCAGTATTTCATTGGCCTGCATATGGGTATTGGTAAAACTGTTCGACAATAAACGGGTCAAATAAATAATCACGCTCCAGACCAGATAAAGATATATCCAATCGAGTAATTTATTACCTAATTTGGCATTGTCGTCTTGCAGAATAGAACGGCGTACGAGCATCCCCGACACCATAAAAAACATCGGCATCAACCAAGCTCTAAAATAGTTAGCCACCAAGGTAATATTACCCGAGACATCGGCAAAGCTGTTCAACGTGCCTTCACTGGTGTGATAAACCACCACCAGACAAATACCGACACCTTTGGCAAAATCCAGCCAAGCGACTCGCTGTGTACTATTGGTCATGGTTCATACCTGCTGTGTGAGGTTATTCAAAACGATAATTAAACAAGGCGATTTCTTCTTGGTAAAACCGAGCGATTAAATCGATGGTTGCATTATCAAATTCGAGACGAGGATCGTTTTTTTCACCGGCAATTTTATGGGGCAAAGCCTTATCCTGCAGCCCAACATGGCGACAGATACGCTCAAAATGCTCCTGTAGGTTTTCAAATCGGGCAATATAATCCATGGCGATATTGCCCTGAAAATCTTTTAACCAATAGGTTTGTGGACGCAGAAATCCTTTACCAATAAAGCGTTGCATAAACTGGTTAAAACTCAGCGTGGGATCAATCCCATAATTACGCTGATGGATCGGATCACGCATGGCATTTTTGTACCATGAATGGGCTCTTAACCAGGGATTACGCACCACTGTAAATTTAAAATAGCGCTGATACTGCAATGGATTAACGCCAAGTTCATTATTAGGATTAGCGGCAACGCGATAGCGGTGACGCAGACGTCTTGCATAATCCTTAAGGTTTTCGATGCTCGAAAATGTACTGGCCGACATCGCTGGCGACTGGATCATGCGGATACTGCGATGATCTTGCCCACCTCGCCCCTGATGACGGTCAAAATGGCCAAAAACATCTTCAATACTGGTTCCGGCACATTTAGGAATGTGAATAAAAATGCACTGATGTTGATGCGAGATCATTACTGATGTGCTCCTTGCTTGATAATACCAACTTGCGTGATCCCCAAGGCTGAAAGCTGTGAAAAATTCATAATCGGCTCATTACCAACAGGTAATAAAACAGAAGACTGCGGATTGGCTAACAGGGCTGGCAAGAACGTTTTATCGAGTTGTTGGGCGTACTGATAAGGCAAATCAATAATCGCATTTAGCTTGGCGGCGGCTAACTCGGTGTTATAAATAAAATTGTTGCGAAATACGCCAAATCCACTGCGATCAATGACGCCATAGCCTTTGTTATCCCAGGATTGCTGATTAATCAGGATGTTATTTTGCGCCAGTGCCCAATAACTGTTGTCGTCTTCAAACCCGGCCCCGGCAATACCGTTAGCACTGTTATTCACCATCAGATTCTCGAAGATCAGGGTTTTACCGGCAGGTGCCGCAAACACGCCTCCGAGTTTAATGCCTGTCCAGGCCCGGCCGCGCTCATCGCCCAGATTATGAATATAATTATTAAAGATATAACTTGGGCCTAACTGATTGGGGATGGCGCTAACGCCGCAATAGCCCTGCTCGACTTCGTTGTTATAAAACAGCACATTAGATTGACCACCATCCAGTTCCACCACATCGTCATTGGCATAGGCCAGATAGTTGTCATAAATCGCCGAGTCACGCACGAAACCACCCCACATTCGCGCATTAGCATCCCCTTCAATCACATCATTAAATCGATGTTCGGCAGTACCAAAAAACCGATTATGGCGTATCACTATTTGACCTTTAAAATCGGGGTTAGGGTGATTAGCCCACGCCAAATAGGCATTGGGACCTTTAGGGTGACCATTCCCCCAATGACTGGCTTTAGCACGGGGCGAATGCACAGTACAGTGTTCTACCACCACCACACCGGTGCGCATTAAGGCAAAGGCAGAATCGTAGTTAATCGGTTCTTGATCGGTTTCCAGTTCAAAATAGTGTCCATTTTTTTCAATAGCAGGCGCCCTGCCCCAACCAGAAATATCGCAACCGTTAAACCATAAATGGTGAGCCTTATAGCTATTAATGGCATTTTTGCGGCCCCCAACCACAGTGATATTTTCAAACAGGATATAGCTGTTATTGCCAATCTTAATCGCTGAATTATCGTCATCACTGGCAATAACCGGAGTTTGGGCATCTCCGACAATTTTCGCCCATCCTTTCGCCGAACCATGAATATTCAGCGCTTCAATATCCAGCCGACCACCGTGATAAATGTCGGATAATTGATACACTTTATCCGGGTCAACCGGTGGTGAATTAGCTCGGGTAACAAATGATTCAAGATGTGTATCAAGCAATTTATGGGCGTTATAACGAGTAATTTCTACATCGTATTGGGTGTCTGGCTGTAGATGCACAATGCTACCCGATAAGGCACTGCGTACCGGATCCCATTGCAATTGCAATGCCTTTTGCCAGGTGTCAGAGCCGGTCTGACGAAAACGAATCTCAGCGCGCTCATCACGCTGTTGCTCAAATAACGTAATGCTAGCGGAATGAAATAATGGCTGTATCTTAATCGCTTCATTACGTTTAATACTGTTTAAAAAGCGCCACCCCTGATCAAGACCTGCGCGCTTGGCGACGGCCATGACCAAGGATGGCGAAAAGTGCTCGTCGTTTTCGAGCATGTGGAGCAACTGATAACTTTCGATGGGATAGAGCAATAACGCTGCCAGAATAGTTTTCTGGCGATCCTGATCTGAATTCGGATTAGCACTTAACAGCTGAATAAGTGGAGTATGTTGCGCTAACCCGCTAAGCAAGTAACTGACCTGTTCAGGATATTGCAATAAATCCACCGCACTTTGTGGTGGCAAGAGTCCTTTGGCTTGGGTGTCGTTGATTAACGTCACTATATCCAATGACTGAGTGACAGGTTGCGTCTTAATAACCGCTAGCAATCGATCACCGGGTTGTAACCCGGATAAACCAGATGACATTCCAATATTGGCAGAAATATCAGTATTATCAGTTACTTCCGCGAATGAAACGCGACTGATAAAAACCAGAAAAATCACTAATATGGTGTTTTGCAATCCCATTTGCACCCTTGCTGCCAAGTGTTATCCAACTCAATAACGTAACTATAAGCAAGCCTTGAGCCAGATATAACAACAGGCTATTTATTGAGGGTTAAGCTTGTTAACAGGGTATTCACAATTGGCCTGAGTAACGTATACTGGATAACAGATGAAAACCTTTACATTACAAATAAAACAATCACTTATAGATTAATAATGAATACAAGCAGCAAGGCAGTGAAGTCCGTAGCAATTGATTTTAACCGTCCAACCTCACCGCAAATATTTAATTTTTTACGCGATGAAATTGTGGCGATGAAATTATTGCCCGGCACTAAAATATCTGAAAATACGCTGGCCGATCGCTTTAGTGTGAGTCGCACTCCGGTACGTGAAGTTATTGCCAAGCTAGTGAATTGGGGATTTGTAGAAGTACGCCCACAACGGGGAACGTTTGTGTCCAAGCTCAGCTTAACGCAAATTATGGAAGCTCGCTTTATTCGCGAAGCTTTGGAAATTGCCGTGGTGAGTCATGTGGCGGAGCATCGCACCGATGAACTGATTGAACAGTGTCAGAATATTATTGATCAACAGCAGTTGGCGGCCAACGAGCACGATGCGTTAAAATTTCAGTATCTGGATGATGCTTTCCATCAAACCTTAAGTGACTTCACCCACTTTGAACGTGCTGCCAACTTGATTCAGTCTGAAAAAGCCCACATGGACAGAGTTCGGAATTTAAGTTTGCAAGAGCTGGGCGGCCAATACCAAAGGGTGCTCGCGCAGCATAACGCTATTTTAAACGCCATAAAATCCGCCGATCCCGAAAAAAGCCGTGAAGCCATGCGTACCCATACCCGTGAAATTTTGGCCATTCTTAGCACAGTACAAAACATGCACCCCGACTATTTTGAAGAGCATAGTGCCGACAGAGACATCACCCCACAAATAATCTAAGGTTATGCACAGATAAAAAAAGCCCCAGTCTGTTAACAGCTGGGGCTTGTTACTACCAGGAACTAGCGATTAGAACTTGCCACTGATCCCAACGTTATAAGTTGCTCCTGGGAAATAGGCGCGGAACGTTTGGCTATCATTTTCCAAATAGGTCGAAATTGGCTCATTAGTTAGATTGTATGCATCAAAACTAACGGTTAAGTCGTAATCGGTTGCTACCGGCAAGACATAGCTCGCTGATATATCTACCTGGCTGCGATCGCGAGAGAACAAAGGCGTTCCCCAAATATCACCACTATCTGCACCATCCTGATGGTAGTATGTGATGCGCGTCTGGAAGGCATCATTTTCATAATAAACCGTCAAGTTGTGAGAATCGGAAATACCGGTAATTTGCGTGCCTTCATCTGCATCCTGACTGATTTTATTAGCACTGGCATTAAAACCTAAACCAGGCACAATAAAATCAAGTGGCTGCACCCAAATCGCTTCGATACCAGTCAGTTTAACCATTCCTTTGATATTAACCGCCGCACTCACGTTAGTAATACACTGGTCAGAATTAACCCCACCGCAGTTGGCTAACTGTTCTTCCTGAATGGAGCTCAAATCAGTAATATCCACGCCCCAATCAACCAAATCGGCAAATTGTACTAACGTACTTTCAGTGCGGGTAAAGCCAACAATATCTTTTTGATAGAAGTTTAAGCCCACATAACCCAAGTCACTGAAGTAATATTCTCCACCAAAATCAAAGTTAGTTGCTTCGAATGGCGCCAATGCTGGGTTACCGGTATCAATGGTTTCAATACCGGCCGAAGTCCAGTTAGTATTGGGATACATTTTGGATGGATTAGCACGGGTTAAGCTGCGCGAGGCACTGGCTCGAAGTTTTACATCATCAGTCACATCATAAACGGCACTGAATGAGGGTAATAACCGGCTATAATCGGTACTGGCTGAACCATTTAACGTAGAAATGTCCTGCTGGGTATCCACATAACGTAAACCACTATTGGTGCGTAATGTACGACCGACAATTTCGGTTTCGGTATTTATTTCAAAGTATACCGCCGTGACTTTTTCAACAATATTACCGACACTGCCACCAAACTGGTTACCGGTGCTCGGCTCTGGCTCGAATCCATCATAGTTAATATCGTTTTTGAACTTGTCCCAGTCCAGTCCCACTATGCCATTTAAGCCTTGATAACCATCGATATTCTTACCCAAATCAGTTACTTTGGCATCGACTAAATACTGACCAAAGTTGCTCGCGATATTGGGTTGGTTAGCCAGAATATAGTCGCCATATCCGGTACCGCTATAACCTTGTGAGTTAGACTCCATTTTGTCTGACGCAAAACCAAACAGAATACCGTTGCGGGTTGGATCAGCACCCCAGGCGAAATCAGCATGCAAACCGGTGGTCTTATTCTGACGTGAGCCACGAGCAAAGCGTAAATCCATAGACTGCACATCGCCTTCCGCACCCGGACCGGCAACCAGACTCCAGTCGTTTGACGCTGTGCTCAGATCACCACTGAAATCCATAGTAGGTACAATGCTGCCATTATCGTAGGCAAAATTAACCGTACCCTGCGGGCCAAAATACAGAACATAAGGTTCGTTACGATCAAAATCGGATTCAGTGCGACTGGCAGAAATGTCCACTTTAAAATCATCTGACACATACCAGCTAAAGCTGGGCATAATGCTTAAAAATGACAATTCTTCGTCATATTGACGTGTGCCCACCCAAGGGCGTGCACCATAAAAAGTACCGCTCACAATACGCTCACCGTCACCGCGATCAACAGTCTGAATATTTTCCGGCAACCAGGCCAAATCATATTGCAGATAATTGTTACGATAGATCAGCATTGCTTCGGTACGCTCTGCTTTATAGTCGGAATCGGCTTTAATCACATCCAACGCCAAATCCATATCTTCGTTTGGCTTGTATTCGAAAGACAACAAGGCTGATACCGAGTCTTTGGTACCGCCCATGGTCATCATGCGAGCAATACGCGGCATGCCCATATTATCCAGTTGTGCGTCTGACAATCCCGACACCTGATTAATATCCAGCATATCACCGGCATTTACCCCGGAATGCGAAGCGGCGTAATCGGCCGTGGCGATATTGGTATACTGGAAGTTGTTCCAGCCGGTACTCCCGGCAACACAACCTGCGGTGCCTTCTGTCCATTCTGCCACGCAGCCATTCTGGAAGTTGGCATCTTGTTCAAAGCCATCAACACGGGTTTTAGCCTGCTTACCCACAATAGTAAACAAGGCACCAAATTTGTCATTGGAATAACTGTAAGTAAAGGCCGCTTTGGGGCTCACATCACCCTGAGTTTCTTTATAAGCGCCATCTAACGAGAAACGAACATGCTGTCCTTCGCCCATTTCAGAAGCACGCGCAGTACGCATATTAACGTAACCTGACACCCCACCTTCAATCTGGTTAGCGGTAGCGGTTTTGGCTACGGACAAGCTGCTAAACAACTCGGTCGGAAACAGATCCAAATCCACTTGACGATCACTGTTACCCGCATCCAAACTGCCGGTAGACGCAACTGACATGGAATTACCGTTTAATACGATCTTAGTAAAGCCCGGGCCTAATCCCCGTACCGAAATTTGCTGACCTTCACCACTAACTTCACGGTTAATTTTAACCCCCGGAATTCGTGCTAGCGATTCGGCCAAGTTCAAACTCGGCATCTTACCGATATCATCGGCAAACACTTCATCACTGAAGCCATTGGAATCACGCTTGGCGTTAGTTGAGTTTAACAAACTGCCACGATAGCCCTTAACCTCGATTACCTCTTCAGGATCACCATTGCTATTAGTTTGCGGAGTTTCTTGCGCCACAGCACTGGCTGCCGCAATACTTAAAAGAAGAAGGCCTTTTTTACTCAACTTAAAAGGGATTGTCTTTTTCATCATTCACCTATTCGTTCTCAATAATATGATTGTGAGGAGTTGCCACTTGTATCAACGATAAATCGGAAAAAAGCGTTAATTAATTGCCATCAACTAACTTGTATACAAGTATTCCGGAAAGGTATCTGATCAAATTAGAAATATCTACGAGAATGTAATCCGATTGTTTCTTTTGCCCTTACGTTAATTAACAATTCACCAACACAACTAACAAAACGTTGTCATTAGCACCGTTAATGAAGCATTTTGGAATGCGAAATAAATTATCCCCGTGAGTACGGGGAACACTCTTTTTGGTTTTTTGGTGGTTGTGAGGCTGACGGTTCATCCCCGTGAGTACGGGGAACACAGCTTCCAGACGGAATGCCGGATGACTCATTGCGGTTCATCCCCGTGAGTACGGGGAACACTAATAACGTTAAAATTACTACCACATGCCACGCGGTTCATCCCCGTGAGTACGGGGAACACATTAATAGTACCAAAATGCTATAATTATTACTCGGTTCATCCCCGTGAGTACGGGGAACACTTGAAACCAGCGCCGATCCTGTCGTCAAAGTGCGGTTCATCCCCGTGAGTACGGGGAACACGAAATACACCACATTGTTTCGATCCAAATGACCGGTTCATCCCCGTGAGTACGGGGAACACAAATAATCGTTCTAGTGTTGGTGACGAAGGCGCGGTTCATCCCCGTGAGTACGGGGAACACAACATGGCGCAGATGTGTTTTTTGTGTTGTGGCGGTTCATCCCCGTGAGTACGGGGAACACGGCAACTATGTTGTGTGTTTGGGTGGTTTTTACGGTTCATCCCCGTGAGTACGGGGAACACACCGTTAACAATACGCACGACATTAAATTGCGCGGTTCATCCCCGTGAGTACGGGGAACACCAGATTAAAACTGGACAGCACAAAACTGGGCGCGGTTCATCCCCGTGAGTACGGGGAACACGCATACCAATCGTTTCCTCCATGCAGAAAAACCGGTTCATCCCCGTGAGTACGGGGAACACCGGTTACTTGCGTTAGTCAACTCCTGATACATCGGTTCATCCCCGTGAGTACGGGGAACACAATCGCAATCCCCGCAGAAAAGAAAATATTGTCGGTTCATCCCCGTGAGTACGGGGAACACAAAGTATTTAAACGGAATGGGATGCCTAATGGCGGTTCATCCCCGTGAGTACGGGGAACACGAATGGGATGTGGCGGTCGTCTGGCTGGATTTCGGTTCATCCCCGTGAGTACGGGGAACACTGACGAGGCCATCAATCAGCGTTAAATCCCCGCGGTTCATCCCCGTGAGTACGGGGAACACTCCGGCTCCATTTTTGTATAATCAAAATCATCCGGTTCATCCCCGTGAGTACGGGGAACACTAGCCGCAGCCGCGTAATGCACATAACCTGTTCGGTTCATCCCCGTGAGTACGGGGAACACTTTATCTTTGCGAGTTGAGAGTCCCGCGCGGACGGTTCATCCCCGTGAGTACGGGGAACACACAACCGAGCGCGAGCCACCAGTTTGAAAGTGCGGTTCATCCCCGTGAGTACGGGGAACACTTGCTGGCCGGTGAAGATGTACCGGTAAACAGCGGTTCATCCCCGTGAGTACGGGGAACACCTGCACATACATTACCAGGTTAATACAATGGCCGGTTCATCCCCGTGAGTACGGGGAACACTTTATATCGTTATTAAAATAACCGGCAACCTTCGGTTCATCCCCGTGAGTACGGGGAACACGCTCTTTGGTTGAAAACCGCATCACTGGACTACGGTTCATCCCCGTGAGTACGGGGAACACCTACTCTAGTACGGATTTCGTACTTTTATAACCGGTTCATCCCCGTGAGTACGGGGAACACGATTAACTCCCACGCGAAATTCACCGAGTATTCGGTTCATCCCCGTGAGTACGGGGAACACTTCAACATATTTTCCAGTCTCAGCGGATCTGACGGTTCATCCCCGTGAGTACGGGGAACACCGTTGTTACCCTCAGCAAAGATGTCATTAGACCGGTTCATCCCCGTGAGTACGGGGAACACCAAGCCATGCATTGACGTGCAAAATTAACTAACGGTTCATCCCCGTGAGTACGGGGAACACCCACATAGATTGCCCCTTATGTTATGCGGCTACGGTTCATCCCCGTGAGTACGGGGAACACCTAAATTAGTTGTACTCTGGTTGTTTGCTGTGCGGTTCATCCCCGTGAGTACGGGGAACACAGATTGTCACTGTATCGTCATAATCCCCGTTGCGGTTCATCCCCGTGAGTACGGGGAACACTGCAGCGTTCCCGCGTGGTCTTGTCGAGTCTACGGTTCATCCCCGTGAGTACGGGGAACACGTGTCGTTCCTCATTTCGGGCAGAAAAACCCCGCGGTTCATCCCCGTGAGTACGGGGAACACTTTTAGCTAAGTGAAATCACTAACGACGTGATCGGTTCATCCCCGTGAGTACGGGGAACACATTTGACTATATATTTGAAACTGATGCGGGAACGGTTCATCCCCGTGAGTACGGGGAACACAGGCGTTATGCGGTTTTGACAAATTGGCAAAGCGGTTCATCCCCGTGAGTACGGGGAACACTTTTTGTTGTATTTTCATGTTTTCAATTTCCGCGGTTCATCCCCGTGAGTACGGGGAACACCCGTTGCGCTTGCGTAGGGATGATGAAAAGAACGGTTCATCCCCGTGAGTACGGGGAACACCGGTTATTATGCATTACGTTAAAGTCCTGCTTCGGTTCATCCCCGTGAGTACGGGGAACACGGCAAGAAATTACCCACCCAATTGCAAACTGCCGGTTCATCCCCGTGAGTACGGGGAACACTCGGGCAGATGTTTTAACAATCCGCTCTATTTCGGTTCATCCCCGTGAGTACGGGGAACACCAAGTAGTCAATGGAGCCATCGCCATATTCAGCGGTTCATCCCCGTGAGTACGGGGAACACTCCCAACAGAAACTCCTGTTTTTATATTCATTCGGTTCATCCCCGTGAGTACGGGGAACACGTTATAAATCATTATCTAGTGGCAATACTTGGCGGTTCATCCCCGTGAGTACGGGGAACACTTAGTTTCCATCGTTGACACTCCCATATTGCACGGTTCATCCCCGTGAGTACGGGGAACACGGAACAGCGTGAAAAAGTTCCTGCGAAATTGCCGGTTCATCCCCGTGAGTACGGGGAACACATCCTCGCTACAGTAAAGCGTATATGCCATCACGGTTCATCCCCGTGAGTACGGGGAACACCTAAACAGAAAATCAACAAGTTTTTCTACTATCGGTTCATCCCCGTGAGTACGGGGAACACTTCGGAGCAATGCTTTCTTGCCGGACTTGTTCAGGTTCATCCCCGTGAGTACGGGGAACACAACCACCGCGCGGCTGATGGTATGCATTGCGCCGGTTCATCCCCGTGAGTACGGGGAACACGTAGGCTCATGGTGATGGCTCCGGTTATTTGACGGTTCATCCCCGTGAGTACGGGGAACACTTGCGCGCGACGCCTGTGGTGCAGCCCATGACCGGTTCATCCCCGTGAGTACGGGGAACACGGCTGATCGATAGGCTGATCAATTTCTATCGGCGGTTCATCCCCGTGAGTACGGGGAACACTTCAATAAACTGAAATTCACCTTCGAAACCATCGGTTCATCCCCGTGAGTACGGGGAACACTGGAAAAAATCACTGGAATACCTCGCTATGAACGGTTCATCCCCGTGAGTACGGGGAACACGCCGTCTGCCCTGGCTGCGCGTATTTCTTTGGCGGTTCATCCCCGTGAGTACGGGGAACACTTAGCCAAAGCCGTGCAGCAAAACCAAACCGACGGTTCATCCCCGTGAGTACGGGGAACACTCTAAAAGTATAGTACTGATTTATAAGACTAAATTTTAGACTTATAAACCTACCAACTTTTATTGATAACTTCCAAATTATTAAAGATCTATTTCTTAACTTTTTTCTATCGGTAAAAAACGTACTAATCGCAGTCCATCAAAATCAATTGGCATTCGCCGATTTTCACCTAGAGTAATAAAGTCAAAGCCAGACTCGGTATTGGTTGCCCATGCCATTACAACATTGCCCTGTTCGGCCATTTCAGTTATTTGTTGCCAAATCATCTCACGAATTTTACGACTCACGTCACCAACATACACTCCAGCCCTGATTTCCAATAACCATACTGCCAGACGGCCTCGTAATCTTGGCGGAACCGTTTCAGTGACAATCATGCACATACTCATTTATTTACTCCGATGACCTTGTTCACCAATGGATTCAGGTTCAGGAATGGCGGGTGGTTGCGCATCGGGATAAGCTTCTGGTGGTTTAATTTCACCTGCAGCCAGGATTTCTTCTATTAAAGGAATAAGTCTTTTCAAGGTTTTATCAGTTCTAAATAATTCACGGCAAGCCAACCTTACCTCTCTATCGGGTTGTAGTGGCCGCTTAGACGCGATGCGAAACGCCGCTGGGATGACAGTGTCAAACTTAATAATATCGGCAATATCGTAAACAAAGCTTAGTGGCTTACCCGTGTGCAGATAACCAATGGCTGGGGCGTATCCTGCAGCTAAAATAGCGGCCTCAGTAACACCATATAAACAGGAGGTTGCAGCACTGATGCATTTGTTGGCTATATCTCCCTTATCCCAGTCTTTGGGATCATAACGCCGCCCTTTCCAATCAATATTGTATTGCTTAGCTAATAGTTGATAAGTTTTACGTACCCGCGCCCCTTCTATACCTCTTAATTGATCAACACTTCGCCGCTGTGGAGCTTCTTCGCCAAAACGTAGCTCAAACATTTTACGCACGACTTTAAGGCGAAGGTTTTCATCCAAGGCCAATTTAGCTTGATACAAGAGCTTATCCGATCGGGCACCACCGGGTTGACCTGCTGCATAAAATCGTACACCGCCCTCACCTACCCAAGTAATGAGAGTCCCCACCTGAGATGCCAGTTTAATCGCGGCATGGGATATACGAGTTCCGGGCTCAAGCATTAAACAGGTTACCGAGCCGACTGGAATATGCATACGTTCGCCATTTTTATCGATAACAACAAAGGCACCATCTTTGACATCAATCTTCCCCATACCGATAAAAATCATTGAGTTGCGGTCTTTAATCGGTATAGGTTTAAGTGGGATAAATGACATTCCATGTCTCCTTTGACTACTGGTTTAACAACCTTCTTTGCAATATAGCTCGCACATTGCGCCGCTGGTCTAACACCGCATGAATATAAATTATCTTATCTTTAATTTGATAAATAATACGAAAGGGCTGAACCACAAGTTGACGATAAGACGACGCCTGAGTACTCAGTAGTTCTTTAGGAAAACTACCTCGTTCGGGGTTATCTGCTAATGAATTAACTGCCATTTGTAGTTTATTAATGAAAGTATCAGCAAAACTGCTGGACACCTGTACTAGATAATAATCATAAATCTGTATTAAATCAGCGCTGGCAGGCTGTGAAAAACGGATGTTAAAACTCATTTCAGCCCGCTACGTTGGCGCAGCATGTCAAAGGCCTCATCAGCTGACATTGTTTTTCCCTCAGTTATAGCCTTCTCACTTTGTGCAATCATTTTTAACATAGCCAAGGTTTCCTGAGTTTGTTCATATTCACGCACCGATTGCACCACCATTGCAGGCTCGCCATTTTGGGTGATCACATAATGCTCGCCGTCTTCTTTCAGCTCCGATGCTATTTTGGCCGCATTCGCCTTAAGATAACTAATAGGTTTGGTATGGGTTAATAAGCTCATCGTCAATTCCAATGGTTAATCATAAGACCAAATATAAACCGTATTTGGTCTTGATGCTAATGCATTTATATAAGACGGATTAACATTAGACCGCAGCCCATACTTTTTGCCCGCCCAAACCCTGCGCACATTTGGTCGATAAACTTTTGAGGGTCAACGACAGTTAGTAACCCTTGAAAATCAACCGATGAGAATTGCACCTGATGGCCTGAGGCCTTAGACGACTTGCGCTGATCATAACGCTCTACCTCTGGTATTGCATCCAATTGAAAACCCCAATTATCAAGACGCTTATTATCTGTAATCCAGTCAATAGCGGCTTGATTCATTACATCATTCAGTTGTGCTTTATCCACCGACTTGTTGCCTTTAAACTGATATTTGGCATGCATTAACACATCATGCCGTTTGCCTTTTCCGGAAGAGTCTTTACTGTAAATAGTAGGATTAACCCGCAACTTAAACGCTAACCGCTTGCCCGTTTGTAATACCGGTGAAAATGGTTTGCTTTGAACGTTAAAAACACCACCATTAGCTTGAGGTTCCACTGCCGACAATACAAAAAATTCCGGCAATCCATTTATGCCAATCTCTTCACGAAACAGAAAGTCTCGCTTTGCTTGTTCAGTAAACAATTGCCATATCAATTGATGGGAAGCATACGCGCCTGAACTTTTAATATTCAGTAATGTTCTGGCGCTTTGCTCTGAAGGCCAGAGTGTTATTTTTGATAAATACATGATTACCCCTCTTCCATCGATACTTGGTGCATCATCCGTTGCTTAAACTGCCAACGACCGCGGCATACAGGTTCATCCCAGAGTTGAGTAGATAATATCCCCATGCTATCTATTTCAGCTTTATTTCCTTCCCAAAAATAAGTAACCCGTTTATTGCCACCTAACCACAAAGCATCCTCTTTGGTGGAACGTGTTAAGCAAGGAAATTCAGTGTCGAGCGCCTGCTTTAACGTTTCGCTTGAAATAACCTTTGGCATCAAAGGCAAGGAAGGGGGACAAGATTTTCTCCCCAGACTCAAGGAAAATTCTGGCTTTATCAGCGCTTGCTTAAATTGCTCCAACTCATACTTTGTATGGTCGTTAAGCGAAATCGCAACCACCCATAATCCATCGCAGCGGTAATCCCGGCTGGATAAAATGGTATTGAGCTTATTTTCACTCAACTCACTTTTACGACTCCGATGGGTCACTTTATTACTGTGCGATGGCACCTGTGTTGTGTGGTAATCACGCAGAAGAGAAGTAGGCGTTACTTGTTTTACAGCAACTCGCACGCTTTGTTGCAGGGCTTGTAAGTCAGCTTCTTTATCACGCCGAATACCCAGTGCCGCACCTAGCAATCCCAATATGGCAGAACGTGTCGGCTGAATTCCTGTCGGTCTATCACCGCCAACAGCGGCTTGCCCCCAACTGGCCATTGGTCCGTATAATCGAAAAACCAGATACTCTTGCATACTGTCCTCCTTAGTGACTAACAAAGTCGCTCAGTTCTGCAAATGTACCTTCTCCGGTCAAAGCATTAATGTGATAACGCTGCTCAGCACAGGCTCCGTACACTTTATCCATATTCTCTACTTGCTCAGTTAAGGCCTTAACGGCGTCAGCGGCTTGATCGCCTGAGTTAACCGGCTTTAAGAAAGCAACGGACAAAGAGCGCGGTTGTTGCTCACCTTTTTCAGCCAGCACATAACTGGCATAGGCTCTGGAAGCAAAACTGTTTTGTTTACCTTTCGGTGAGACTTTTACTGCAGCTTCGGTAAGCGCCTGAATCGCTTTATTGGCAAGTGCTTCATTGCCATCGAGATTTTCAATCAACAACGTTTTATTGATGCAGATGTAACTGTAAAACAAGGCCGCAGCAAAACCTGATTCGCCTATATGTGCTGAACCAGAGTCTTCTTTGCCATCGTTTAAGTCATCTACCGCAGTGAAGTAGTCATCTTCAACAACTACGCTGTGTACGCTTAATGCATGAGCAACCTGACAAGCAGCTTCAATACTTTTGTCAGTATTCTTCCCTGTTAACATACGTCCAAACATAGCAACATCTACAGATGATGTTTTCTCGGCTAGAACCTGAAACACGTCATCACTTGGCTCCATTTTCGACTCACAAATTCCATCAATTATTTTGAGAATTGCTTGATATTCGTCATAACTTATAAATGCTAAGGCATCCATTTCTGGAATATCTTTTTTCTGATCTTTCCTAAAAACGTTTGCAACTTTTGATGCCCATACTTTTGCTTCCTTTTCTTTAATCCCTGAATCAACCATTTTATTAAAAGCTTCAGTACCCAATTCCCGAGTTCTTATTCCAGTATGGCCACTCATTGCTTGCTCAAACAAATCGGATACCCGCCAGTTACGTTTCAGACTTTGCGAGCTAACCCTGAGTCGATCAAAACCACCCATTTTAGCTGTCTTGGGCCGACCTAAATCATCCCGGTTTAAATTAGATGGAGCATAAGAAGTTAATAAGTGCAGTTGAATAAATTGGCTCATGATTTTTCCTTAATATAATTTCAATGTAATAGTTTTATTTAGCTTTACTTGAAGCGGCACGGTAATAATCCATTGCCCACTCAACGCCAATGCGTTTACTGGCTTGATTAGGGCGTGAACCACGGTATTCAGAAAACCATTTTTGAATATCTACAGCCAACCCCTCTACTGAGACCTCACCTTTGACTTGTTGTAGTATTCGCCGTAATTTCCGAATAAAATCATCAGGCGTTTTGGTATTTTGCAGTTGAAAAAAACGTAGTTCGCTGATCGTGGATTTGTCACTATCGGTTTTTCTTCCAGCCACGGTAGCGAGCTTGTCAGTCACATTGCTTTTAACTTGAACTAACGCCGCCGCAATCGCTGCAAAACACTCCATTAACTCTATTTGCTTTTCCTCTGATTTATCGGCAATCAGCTCTTCTGGCAAACTTAGCCATAAAGCTCTAAACCCTGCGGTTAACATCACCGCATCTAAGCTTTCCGCCCTTTTCAGTTGAGCTTTATGCGCACTTGGTGCGGGTGTTATTCTCTTATCCTTTAACTGTTCGGTAGGCAAGAACATGCTTTGCCACCAGCGTAAAACTACCGTTTCAATTATGTTATCCATTAAGCCACCTCCTTTGTAAATTCAATATTGTGATTGGCAATAAAGGCCTTAATATCCTTACCGCCCAACTCCCTATGACCAAGCCACCCACTTAACAATTGACGAGATTTAATCCGTTTTGCCATAGACCTTTGATTACCTAACTCTGACAAAGCGTATTCATCAAACAGATTCAAACTGAGAGT
This sequence comes from Neptunicella sp., assembly GCF_048268085.1. Lineage (NCBI taxonomy): Bacteria > Pseudomonadati > Pseudomonadota > Gammaproteobacteria > Alteromonadales > Alteromonadaceae > Neptunicella > Neptunicella sp. Next base: position 87,102 of record NZ_JBLWWF010000013.1, read on the forward strand.
GCGAATATCTGTTAGCCATGTTTTCGCTTGTTCAGGAGTGAGTAAATAATTTTGCTCTTGGGTATTTTCAACTAGTTGACTTACAGCCTTATAAAATATTGACTCTGTACGTTGCCAGAAATCACATTGAATGTTTCCACTAATCGTATTGTCATTCTTTTCAGCTGGATTTTTTTTGCCAAATTCAAGTCTATAGGTTTCACGCTCAAACCTTCCGTAGTTTGCTAACTTTATATGTCTCAATATTTGCTTTGATATTTCATCACTCAAGGTCGCTAATTGCTTTATTTCTCTTGATAACTTATCTGAAACTTCCTCACTCAAACTAAATATCGGTAGATGGTTTGAATACCAACCATCTAACCTAGCCTTCTCAAGATCATATGAAAATACCCATAAACTAGGGAGTTGATTTTGCTTTTCTAAAAAAAATGGAAGTACAGCGTAGAAATGGCTAACAACAGCAGCACATTTTGTATTGCTGGCATTATCAACAAATAAAAAGTCACTCCAATACTTGTAGTTGCTAGAGTCTGCGCTCCCTTTCACTGAAAGAAAAATATCACTTTTTTTATTGTAACGATAAGGTGTTAATGGGTGACTCCACTCCCCATCATAATTGTTTCCATTCCCTAATATTTTGAAAACATCAACAAACAATGTTGTTCTTCGTCCAGTTATTCCACAGTTTCGCTCTCCCTTTTGCACATGCAGCCTAATCCGACTTGGCATAGCCCAAAACATATGTAATGGATGCACATCATGAAAATATATTTCACTACTTTTTGTAGCCACTAACCAAGGAAAAATACGACCGTCAGTAAAATCAACTTCGGGATATCGCCACATTTCACGATTAATTACATTAAGCCATAACTTTGTCCACAGGCTGGAATCTAATTGGGAGGGCATAACTAAGGTTGTTAGAGGCCCTCCTCCACGGATACTTACTCTTCCGGGCTTGCAGGCCTTATTTGGTGGAGCATTTAATTGAAGAGTAAATAAAGCTAATACTGCCATTTCCAGTGACATCACTTTACAATGTTCACGTTTAATAAAATGATCTTTATTATCTTTAACCCCATTCTCTCCTGGCGTTTCAATTAATAATTGTGAAATGTTTTTTTCACTAGCCTCCTCAAGTGCATCAAAATCCTGCATAAACAAAGGGCCGTCGCCATCCGCGTTAAAGGCATGTACGACTACGTTAAATGCGTTGTTTAAAGCTTCTTCTGTAGGTGCTTGATCAAAATATTTATGCCATTCCAGCTCATCTTCTGGCGCAAAAACGGTTTGTAATAATCCGATGGCAAACTGATAAGCGGATCCTTGAAAATCCGCTCTCGGCAAGGCGAAATCTATTACATCTGGACGGCAGATCGCTGATATTGGTAGCGCTTGCTCGCTACCATCTTTAAGTTTAAAAGGTAACCATTTATCGTTAATCAAATTCATAACAAATCTTCCTTTTGTATTTCACAAAATCCCGTTGTCGGGTGATACGCAAAATTAGGGTCACATTCTGGCAACCACAGTTGCAGGTAATCTATATATTTATATTGCTGTTTCAACACCTCTACAGCGGACGATAACTGCTCTGGAATAGGCAAAAGTTTATCGGCATATTTGTTTTTAGATAATTTGACGGTGCTGAGCTGCACCGCAAATTTTTCATCTTCAATCCATGGTACCAATGCACCACTAGCGTTTTGTTTAAGCAACAACACCTCAATCATTTCAATATCGCTATAACGCGTACTTATATCACTACTGTCTTCATGCCATGCCTTGGCGCTTTGGTCACAATAACCATAGCTTTGCCATTGCAATAAATTCGATTTAGCTTTATTGGCTTTAGCCAGCTCATCTGCAAACAGTTCATGTTCTTGATTGATTAAACTTTGCGGTATTTGCGCCAACGCCTCGTCACTATAAACGGCCTCTATCAATTGCCTAGCTTGTTCAGGCATGCGTATCGCGCCTAATTCAAGCAATTTTTTTAAACCCAGCCACAAGCGCCCGGCAGAGCGATAAACATATTGGGTATTGCGAAAGTCTGTGCTTAACCAATCCCCTTGAGGATCATCGGTGTAAGTTGGTGCGTGCAAGTAGAGTATTGGTTCGCTCCGACAGTCAGTAATTCCAGCTTGATATTCTCCTTGAGCATTTCTGGTATGCCGATGTAAACGCCCAGCACGTTGGATTAGGTCATCTATAGGGCAAATATCTGAGATCATCAAGTCGGCATCGGCATCCAAACTTTCTTGAAATACTTGAGTAGCAATCAACACTTTCCCAGCACGGCTATCGCGGTTTCCAGCTTTACCAAAAATATCAAGCACGCGGTTTTCAATCACTTTACGATCAGATAAAACAAAACGACTATGAAACAATAAACATTGTTCAGGATCTTTTAGGTGCTTTTGCAATAGTTGATAGGCCTCTAAAGCATCATTCACCGCGTTTCTTACCCACACAACACATTGCCCTTTAGTAACAGCCTCGATAATAGTCTGTATACACTGTTCAATATTGGTTAACTGCTCCACGGCTACACTACGACTAACATCCGCCCTGCTGGCGAGTGGTTGTTCAAGGATCGGTTGATGGTTATCTAACTTAACTCTTGTTGCCAATGGAAAGGCCTGCTCACGTAATTTTACCGACCCTATATTTACTTCTTTTAACCAGATATCTGTAAGTCGCTGTCTCTGCTTTAAAGATAACGTTGCTGTTAATAAAATAACCGACCCGCCTTGATGCAAGTGCAACGCGAGTAGACTTTCCAGCAATTCAAACATAAATTCATCGGCGGCGTGGACTTCATCGAAGATCAGTACTTTACGATTGAGACCAAGTAAACGCAGTGATTGGTGACGGCGAGGCAAAACAGCTAGCAAGGCCTGATCAATGGTACCCACTCCAACCGGTGCCAATAGTGCTTTTTTGCGTGAATCCGCTAACCATTCATTACATTGGGCAGTGGCTGTATTATCGTTTTTCTCATAGTTTTGATCGGTAACCCCGGAAGCCAAAACTACATCACGGAATAAATCATTCATTTCTCTAGCGCCATGAGCAAGCACTATACTTGGCTGTTTATTTTTGCTTCCACTTAACATCTGCTGATAATTCTTAGCTACCCGTGAAAACATAGCATTAGACGTTGCCATGGTGGGTAAGCCAAAATAAAAACCATCAGCAGCCCCTGCTTGCATTAAGCGATGAGTCAAAGCTAAAGCCGCTTCTGTTTTACCGGCACCAGTAACATCTTCCAAGATAAAAAGTTGCGGCATGTCGTCGATATCAATGGTTTCCGCCCAACGTTGTAAAGGTGTTGGGCTATAACCAAAATGCGCCTGAATTGATTCAAAGGGTTTTACCGGTGGGACTTGATCTAAATCTGTTAAGCCAATGGCTTGCAGAGCAACTTTTTGTATAGATTGCCAATAATCGCTTAATGACTTAGGTGTGGATTGATACTTAAAGTAAAACTGATCAGAACCAATCCAGTCAGCCAATACCGTAACACCGGCTATTTGCCAACTCACCAATTCCAATTTTTTACGCCATTGTTTAGTTACGATCTTTTCGAGTGGAAAATCAAAAGCCAGCAGGTCAATAACGTCAACTAAAAATGCCTTTACCGCCCTTAAATTTTGCTCTTCGGTATAATAAGCAATGGATTGTGGATCATTTTTGTTAATGGGCTGACCATGGTGCCCTAACATACAATCCATTATCACCATCAAACTTTTTAATGCATTGACGTGTAACGGATTTTGTTGGTTAAATTCATCAATATTAAATAACTGTGCAAAAATATCCTCACGAAGTTTCTGCCAGAAATAAAGTCCCATTCTATCATGACGATATTCTTTGCCATTATATTGATAACAAGATTCAACAGTGATTAATTGATTGTTTGGTACTGAGTATAGCTGCTGAAAAGCGGAAGCAAATTTCCCGAGATCGTGGAACACTAAAAAAAATACGATCAAATCTTGTACTTGTTTAGGTGAAACCTCTAAAAATTTGGATAAATCTTTGGTAATCGCTTTATCAACATCAAGTAAGCATTTACCCACAGCCGCCACATCCAAGCAGTGATAAACCAACAAATGATAATCCGCACCTTCTTTGCCGGGGTCTTTTTTGGCCTTACCCCAATATTTAAAATATGGCGCAATGTTTTCAGAGTTCATGCTTTTCACCATTTGGTAGTTCCATCTCACTATAAAAATCCGTTTCGCATTGGTTGCAATGCCAGCTCTTTATTAAATTTCCGTTATACATTTGATCAATACTGCAGCCACCAACTTTGTACTTCTGTTGCAATTTGGGTTGTCGTTGGTCTTCTATCACCTCTCTGCCAGGCATATCGAAAACCCAAAGAGAAAGGGAGATACAACCACATCCTTTACAACGTCTAGGTTTGTGTTTGTATACATGCAACCCTCGTTCATTTATGTACACTATTCATCATCCCCACCAAAAAACAGTTCATAACCAATCAGTAGCAAAATGATTCCGCGAAAGGTACGACTGAAATAAAGCAGGACGATAAATCCCAATACCTGCATTCCAAATTTTGAAAGTAAAATGTCCCACATCGATGTTCACTGCCGTTAATTACTCAACTTGTTTGGATGTGGCTATAATTTAACCTTTTTATTCTCGGTAACAATCCTGCCTATATAACCAGTCAACTTTGTTACCCCATTGCAGCTATTTGCTTTCCTCACGGTCAAATAAATAGGGAGTAATGTGATCTATATTCAGCAAATGTAAGGGGTGTGCTTGTGGATGCTGTTTATCCGTTTTTGCAATTTGCGCTTTCACATCAATTTGCATTTCTTGCAGCAGGTAATTAACCAGTGCCGCGCGGCAAGGGATGTGTAATCGACCTTCTTGCATTTGATAGTCGATCTCGATGACTTGTTGTTGGGCTTTATTTAACGCGGGATTGGCACAAAGTTGTATGTTGATAATGGCATGCCAGTTCAGGTCATTTTCCACTGTATGTTGACTACGTGCGTCTTCAATGCAAGGCTCTCCACAAAATCGGCTAAGAACAAAATCAGCATAGTCGCCGCGTCTTTCACAATAGGCTCGCAAATGCCAGCGTAAACCGGTTTTCACGAAGGTATGCGGGTAAATAATTCGTCCGACACCTTGGGGGTTAGCCATTGACATATAATCAATATCCACCCCTCGCTGCCTTTTCATGGCGCTAACTAACGCACGCATAATTATTGGGTTAACCGCACGCTTGGGTAAATTTAGTGATGCGTTGGTTAAATAATTCGATTGATTAGTTACCAAATGGGTATTGTGTTGTTCTAACCATTCAAGATATTCGCTTACATCACCATTGATATGAGTAATTTGAAATGTCGAATCAGGTACAAAAACCTTGAGACTCGCATCATAGATAAGATTATTGGGTTGTAGTTGTTGGTATTGACTTAAATATTTTTTTGATTGGGCTCGGCTCACACCAAACTGCTGACTGAGATGCGATGAGTTAACTCCACCTTCCCAATAACTAATGAGTTCAATTAACCAAAAATGTTCATCCTTAATACTAGTTTCCATCACGTTACGGCTACGTCATCCATTTCAATAATTTAATCTAACTGCCTGATTCTATTTGTCAACCAGAGACTAATTAGAGTCCAAAGCTGCGTAGTATCCAGTAGCAGATAATCACTGGGTAGGTGAGACGTTTGGGGTTATAATGTCGGCAATTTTGTGTTTATCAACGGTATTCCATGTTTTCCGAATTAGAATTAGATGAAGATTTATGCCAGGCAGTGGCTGAAATGGGCTTTACTGCCCCCACCAGTATTCAGCAGTTGGTTATTCCCGCGGCCATGGAAACCAAAGATATTTTGGCTTCGGCACCGACCGGCACCGGCAAAACCGCAGCATTTTTGTTGCCTGCCTGTCAGTTTTTGCTGGACTTTCCCCGTCGCGATCCCGGCTCTACACGGGTACTTATTTTAGAGCCTACCCGCGAGTTGGCTTTGCAGGTTTACGAGCAAGCCGTGGCCATTGCTAAACACACTCAGCTTAAATGTGGCGTGATCACGGGGGGCATCAACTACGGTACCGACCGTGATTTACTGGAAAGTAATCTGGATATTCTGGTAGCCACACCAGGACGGTTGTTTGAACATATCGAAACCGAAAGCTTTGATTGCCGGGATATTGAAGTCTTTATTCTGGATGAAGCGGACCGCATGCTGGATATGGGTTTTTCTATTGTAGTGAACCAAATTTCTGCCGAGGCGCGCTGGCGCAAGCAGAGTATGTTGTTTTCTGCCACATTGGAAGGCGGTGGCGTCGCGCGGTTCGCTAAAGAAATACTCAATGATCCGGTCACGTTGGAAGCCGAACCCAGCCGTAAAGAGCATGCCAAAATCCATCAATGGGCACATCTGGCCGATAACTGGAAACATAAATACAAGTTGTTGGTTAGCATTTTACAAAATCAGGCTGACACTGCCATTGTGTTTGTAAAAACCCGCGAAAGCTTAATGGCACTTAAGGATAATCTGCAAAGTAACGGCATTGAAAACTGCTATTTGCAGGGTGAAATGCCTCAGGATAAACGCAACTTGGCACTGGCGCGCTTTAAAGCCGGTGAGGTCAAAGTATTAATCGCTACCGATGTCGCTGCGCGTGGCATAGATGTACCGAATGTTAGCCACGTGATTAACTTTGATATGCCGTATAAAGCCGATGTTTACGTACATCGCATTGGTCGCACCGGTCGTGCCGGTAAAAAAGGTACGGCGATCTCGTTAGTTGAGGCCCATGACATTGAATTACTGCGTAAAATTGAACGTTATACCGAACAAAAACTGAAGCGTCGTATTATTGAAGAATTACGTCCGCAGAACAAAGAGCCGCGCCCACCCAAAATTAAAAAGAAGCCCAAAACCGCCAAAGCGAAAAAAGCCAAGCTAAAGAAAAAAGGCGCCCGCCCGGCTACCCCGAATAAAGAGCCGAAAGTACGCCATCGGGATAGCAAAAATAAAGGCAAGCGCAGCAGCGACTAACGTCTGTATGGAAACATTTTCAGTACCGATATTGCTCGAAAGTGTCAGTAGCGGTACTGAAATAATCCTAGCCTTGTTTCTGTCTGGCAAAATTCCCATAGACTCGGTAGTATCTCGGCCTCAATGGAAATAGAGGTAACCTCAGGAAATGCTCACACCAAACTCTCTCGGCAGTATCGTTGTTGTCAGCACCGGGATGACCTTAGGCGCACATCTCACCCCCCGCTGCCGCAGTTATCTTGAACATGCTGATATTATTTTTGGCAGTAATCCCGCCCTGGTAGAGCAATGGATTAGCGAAATCAATCCCAACTACCACTCTTTGCAAGGTTTGTACGCCGAAGGTAAGCATCGTCAAATTACTTATCGGGAAATGGTCGATACCATGTTGGCTGCGGTACGTGAAGGTAAAAAAGTGGTGGGTGCATTTTATGGTCATGCCGGCGTATTTGCCTGGGCACCACACCGGGTCATCAAAGAAGCCAGTGCCGAAGGCTATTCCGCGCATATGGAAGCAGGCGTATCCGCCGAAGACTGCCTGTATGCAGATTTGAATATTGATCCCGGTCGTGTGGGCTGCCAGCATTTTGAAACCAGCCAGTTAATGATGTATCAACGCCGCATCGATCCCAGCGCCTATCTCATTTTATGGCAGGTGGGTCTCGCTGGCGATACTACCATTAAACGCTTTAGTACCGGTGAAGCATACCGCCAAATCCTGGTGGATATTCTTAGCGAATATTATCCACCGGATCATCAGGTAGCATTATATGAGTGTCCCTTTACTGCGCTTGATGATGTGCGCATAGACTGGCTGGCATTAAAAGACCTACCGCGGGCCGATATATCACCGATTACCACTTTAGTTGTGCCGCCTAGTGAAAAAATGGTGAAAAATCAGCAAATATTGGATAGATTGGCTGAATTGGATTTACAAAGCCAACAACTTTAATCAAAAAAGGAAAACACTATGAGCGCAATACAGCTATTAGAAATGTTAGGGGCGGATAGTCAGTTTAATAAAGCTCAATTATCGCCTGAACAGTTAAACGATTTGATTCATTTAAGTGACAATGACGATGAATTTGAACCGCCTCTGACTCAAGTCTGTCCGGATGATGAAGACGAAGATGAAGATCCAAACAACTAGTATTCTTGATATTTAGAATATGTGGAAATCTAGCATTAAAGGCATTATAACATGCCTCTTCTTTATTTCTTTTGTCGCTAGCGCTGAAAAAACAGTTGATGAATTATTAGATTTAGCAGACGAATATAGAACATCCCTCCCCGAAGAGTCAGCTCAAATTCTGACTCAAGTTTCAGGACAAAAACTCAATACTAGGCAAAAAGATCAATACAGCTATTTGGTGGCTTTTTCGTTTTTGATGAAAGGCGAATTACAAATTGGCTTAAGAAAGTTAGAAGTGCTGGCTAATACAACTCGATACAACGAAATAAAGATGAGAGCTCAATCATCTCTTTTAAATAACTATTCTGGTATGTATGAACTAGATAAAGCTTTCAGCATGCTCAACGCTTTAGAACACACCTTAAAACAGCAAGACATCGGTAATGCCGCCAAAGAAGACAGCATGCTCGTTATTACATCTTTTTTTAATAACATCGAGGAGTACTCTTCTGCGAAACAACTATCTGAAGAATTAATAGCAACTACATCCTCTGAAATCACAAAATGCAAAGCGTTGAGCAGATTACTCTATGCAGAGCTTTACATTGCTGATAGTAAAATAGTAGAGGAGGAGTTTAAAACTGCCGCTGATCTATGTCAGTCTATTGGTGAGACAGTTTACAAACAAAGTATTACCTCCACTTTAGCGGATTATTATATTAAAAATAATAGCCCCACAAGAGCAAAGCGACTGTTATTACAGAACTTGGCAGAAGTAAAGTCTACAGGCTACAAGACTATGGAGGCATACTTTTTAAGACAACTAATAGAAGCTAGCTTGTTAGAAAACAACATCGAACAGGCTTCAGGATATGCCAATCAGTTAATTAATAACTACTCTGAGACAGATTATTCTTTTCCTTACAAATTTGCTTTTCAAGCACTCAGTCTGCTTAATGAAGAAAATGCGAATTATAAGGATGCTTTTACTTTCTATAAAAAATATATAGATATTGAAAAAAAAGAATTTGATAAAAAAATGGCGCAAAAACTAGCTATCCAAAAAGCCAAAATTGACCGTGACAATCAGTTAAAACTACTCAATAAAGAAAACAATCTGCTAATGACACAAGCCGAGTTGGTAGCACAGAGAAGCCAAAATACCCAATTATTGTTGACCGGTGCGGTGTTATTACTTGGACTGGCCATTATTTGGCTGATCAAAAGCCGTATTACTCATAAAATGTTACGTAAGATTGCCCAAACCGATGAATTAACCGGTATCTGTAATCGCCATTATTTTACCAGCCAGGCCGAAGCCAGCTTGCGCTATTGCCAGAAAGTCCACCAGCAAGTCAGTTTTATCGTGCTTGATCTGGATCACTTTAAACAGGTTAACGATAAATATGGTCACCAAACCGGTGACTGGGCGCTAAAACAGGCGGTATTAGCGGTTCAACAGGTTTGCCGTGGCAATGATATTATTGGCCGCTTAGGGGGCGAGGAGTTCGCTATTTTGCTGCCCAGTTGTGGCGTTGAAAAAGCCTGTCAATTAGCCGAGTCTTGCCGCGAGGCTATCGCCCAAATAGACACTCAGCCGTCAGGGCATCAATTCAGGCTAACCGCCAGTTTTGGCATTAGTCATAACACTCAGGCAGGCTACGATTTAGACAAACTGTTTGCCTATGCCGATAAAGCGTTATATAGCAGTAAAGACTCAGGTCGGAATAAAATTTATACCTATCAGGAAGGAAACGAATTACCTGCCTAACACCCGCCAATTAGCTGGTGTGCTGCCCGTCCGTTAATTCAACCAACTTAAAATGGGTACCTTGCTCACCACGGACAAACACTTGACATTCGCCCCATTTGACCGGGATCTTCCACATCTTGTCTATCTCAACTTTAAATTTGTCGCGGTGCTTATCACAACGAATATCCATTTCATCAACTCCATTCTCGATATCGACAAATGCAAAGGCTTTACGACTCAGAATATGCCTCCAGTACCCGCGTTCTCCGATAGTGGCACTAACACTGATAGGATTTTCGCTGGCAATAAAGTCATGGATCTGACCGACCACCGGCTTTACCTTCTCGACTAATTCAGTCACCAACTCCGATGTGGCGTTTTGCATAACGTCAAACGTATCCAGCGCATCCATTAATTTGTTTTGGGTGACTTCCAGAATAAATTTTTCCTGCAAACCGGCTGCATAAATTTTTTCGGGTAAATATTCCCCTTTGTTAATCAACGCATTACTCAGATAATAAAGTTGCTGCTCAGGCAGGCCTGTGGCACGAGCATAATTGGACTTGGCCAGATCAAAATACACCGACTCGTAAAAATTCCAGCGTGGCAACTCTTCCAACTCGTTCAATGCCGCCTTGGCTTCGGTCAATTTATTGTCGGTCAGCTCATGATTAAATTGGCGTATTAATTTGACAAATTTGCGCGTACCGCCTTTGGGTGCCTGTTCCAACTTAAAATCTAATTGCACTTTATTTTCACATTGCTGTACCGGTTTGCCATCTTGCATAGCCGGGCTATATTGCCAATCCTGTATCGCGTTGAGTGCCGCTTTTTCAAAGCCTTTAATCCCTGAGGAGTCAACCACAAAGGGATCAATTACGTTACCCTGTTCATCAATCACAAAACTAAGTTGCACCCACCCCTCCTGCCCATTGCGTGCCTGATTAATCGGATAACGGGGCGCAACCCGTTGATTGGCCTGAGCCGATTGTTCGGTCTCTTGTGCAAAACTGGTGGGTATCGCGAATAAACCTAATTGAACCATGACCACAAGAGTCTTGGCGAAAATAACTTTTAATTGATGAAAGTGCATAATCAATTCCTTTTGTTTTAAGCTCGATTAGTATGGCATGCTAAAACAGTAAAAGTTAACCCCTACAGGAAAAACCAAAATGAAAAACTGGCTTCTGATCTGCTTAGCACTCATGTGTGGAATATGTCACGCTCAAACAGCAAACTGGCGTATTCCGCAACAGGACAATCTGGTTTATTTACAACTCGATACCGGTACGGTGGCGATTGAGTTAGCCCCGTTTATGGCACCCAATCATGTTAAACAGTTTAAAGCGTTGGTGCGAGAAGGCTTTTATGACGGATTGGACTTTTATCGGGTTATCGATGGTTTTGTTGCTCAAGCCGGTGATATCAGCGAACAGAAGGCCAGCGAAAACAAAGCGCCGCTAAAAGCCGAATTTACCCGTTCACTATCCACCGATGACAGTTTCCGCCTGGTACAGTCACCAGCGTTTTTAGCCGCACAAACCGGGATCTTGCATGGGTTTGCAGCCGGACGTGATCCGCAAGATAAAGTCGAATGGTTGTTACATTGCTATGGTGTGGTAGCGATGGCACGTAGTAATGACATTAACAGCGGCACCACTGATTTCTACATTAATATTGGTCAGGCTCCACGCCATCTGGATCGTAATATGAGTGTTTTTGGTCGGGTCATCTATGGTATGCAGCATGTCCAGGCAGTAAACCGTGGCGAGCCAAATAATGGCGGTGTGATTGATGATCCGGACAAGCGCAGTAAGATTTTATCTGCACATGTGGGCAGTGATTTAAGTACCGACCAGCAACTTAAGCTACATGTCCAGAATGAGTTTGGTGAACAATATGCCAACAAACTGGCCAGCTCGCGGAGTTTGGATAACCCGTTCTTTCATTATAAAGGCACCGGCAACATCGATGTGTGTTACCGAGGCGTTACCAGCGAGCTCATCTCTGACAACGTGCCCGCTAAACAAAACTAGGAACGCTTAATTCTAACCACATTCATTACTTCAAAATCCATTCCCGCTACTTGTTCAGTAGCGGGATAATAAGACAAATTCACCCGTGCGCCCGTTAGACTTTTATACTGCTTTTTACGTTTAAATTTAAATGGTACGTCACAGTTTTCAATCATCAGGGTATTCACAAACCAGTCATCCATTTCACGCTCCACATGAGAGGTAACCTTAACCCCATCGGACTGGGTAAGTTGCTGATGTTTACTTATTAATTTGTCTTTATCAGTTATCATTTGCTCACGAATTTATTGTTGATACGAACCGCTATGATAACAAATATCAGGCGTTATTTATCTTTCCATTCCAAAAACAAGATTTGTATAACTGCAACGTTTTAAGCTATCACCCCCACTGACAGTAAAATGACTATCATTGGTGGGTTGAACCACCATCGCAATATTATCTAAAGTCCATTTTAACGGTTGTGCTAATCCACAATGTTGAAACAATTGCTGACGCCACTGTCCTTCGGGGTAAGCGGGTTCAATTGCTTCAGGTTCAGAAAGTTTACGACCGGATAGCTGGATTTGCATCTGCGAACTGGCCTTATCAATACTCAGTTTATCGCCATGATTAAGGTAATGAGTTGTCGCGACCAATTGACGCTTACCTTCTTGCTGCTTAAAAATGCTATGTTGAGTATCAACAATCCATACCCCACCATGCCCTATCACAGCCATATCGGTTGTATCCGGCTTAACCGACACTAACAAGGCGGTGGCTTCATCAACACCAAATCCATAACGTGTTTGAGTTTGTGTAGCCAACATGGCCAGTCGTCCCTCTCTGTCCCGTTCTGAAAAATGCGTATCAACGATGCCTGAATTAAACAATCCTGTGCCTCCTTGGTGGTTATAGGTGACATCTGCGCCTTGTAAACCATTACCACAATCTTGATCGGTACCACACGATTCAAGCGGTGGAGCAATGGCAAACACACCTCGAAGAAAAGCATGAGCACTGCTGCCATTGCTGATCATTGGTATTGGCCGGTGATTAAACTCTCCTCCCGACTGCACTGCAGTGCCTGCACTGGTGCCTCCCACCACTAATTGGTGCGCCAACATTCTTGTTTGAATTAACGCCAATTCAGCTGTTGGACTACCATCGAATTTTCTGAGTGCTTTTAAGGTCAAGCTTTGATCTCCACCATTGAAGAACACACCGTCTAAGCTGGCCAGCTGATCCAGCATTTTTTGTGGTTGTTGACAATATTGTCGCTGCATTTCTGTGTACTTTGGATAGACAGCTTCTCGGTTAAAGCTCCCCTGTTTTTCACGTAACTCAGTCAAGCGTTGACAGCCGTTGACTCCCATCGCTTCGAGAAATCTTGCTGACTGATAGGTTTGATCCAATGGAAGCCAGACCACCTCTGCCCCCGCCTGAGTAAAAACATCCAGATAAAAATCAATGGCTTCAAAGGGATCTCGTGACGATGCAGTGATAATCGCAATTTTAGGTTTATTCCCCTTACCCGCTCGATGTTGAGCGATTTCAACAAATTTCTGATAAACAAATCTGGCTTGTCGATTTTTATTGTTCGCTAAATCTACTTTTTCAGTAACCCTTTGATTTTTTTCGTTTAATTGTATAGTTTGCAAGCAATCTAGCAATGCGTGATATAAGTCATTTGGCATATTACGATAGATTTCGGTGCCATTTAGAGATGGCGAATCAATGGTTGAAAAAACCTTTTTTAGGTTTGCCCGAGTAAAGGTTCTACCCTCAAAATCTGCATAAATATACCCGATAACTTGTTTTAAATTGTCTCGCAATGGTTCAGGTTGCTGCAAAAACAGTTCGGAAGCGAGAAACAGATCAATCCCCGACTGGCTAATTTTATACTTTTCTTCGCTCTTACCTTGCTTCACATAAGAGCTATCAATGCATTGTTCAGGATGGAAACTGGAACAGGTTTTCAGCCCTCCTCCAACAAGCGCCAAATCGTAATTAGCACCCACATTAGCTGCGTAATTTCTGATTTTAGCGTCAATATCGGCGACATTAGCCAATGCCTGACTACCAATAAAAACATTCAATATAATGAGGGGTACTGCTATTTTAACCACGAAATTTCCTTACAATTCTGATAGCCTTCGTATTGACAAGCTTTTACGCTAAGTGTATTTATTAATGCGTGTCAAACAAAAAATCTGCACAGCAACTAGTGCGAAATTTGAATAATTAATTAAAAAATTAAGCGTCTAAATTACCTAAATTATGTTGAAAAAAGCGGTCAACTTGACCATTTATCATTACCAAAGTTTTTATTTGTCCGAATGGTGGGACGAATAAGCTACCTGTCTTAATCGTGGTTTAAGCACTCCTCGTGCACAGCTGCGCCTTTTTTATCTAAAACATAATTAAAAAAACACACCGGAATGAGCTGGTTTTGTCTTTATTGGCATTACCGCTGACGTTTCCGGCATAACAACAAAGGTAATACATCATGCAACGCAACGTACTTTCTATTGCTATCGGTTTATCTATGGGTCTGGGTTTTACAAACCAGCTCAATGCTCAAGAACTCGAAACACAAAATGCCATCGAAAAAGTCCAGGTCACTGGTACCCATATTCGTGGTGTTGATATGGAAGGCTCGCAACCCCTCATCATTATTGATAGCGAAGCCATCAAGAAATCCGGAGCTTCCTCACTATCGGATCTGATGCGAACAGTATCCCAAACACGTGGAGGGGAAGGTAGCTTCTCTACTTCGCAAAGTGGCGCAACATCAACATCGACACCGGCGGGACAGGCAGCAGCTTCACTTCGAGGCATGGGTCCGGCATCAACACTGACTCTAATTAACGGTCGCAGGATTGCCGCCAGTTCCTTTGCCGCCGGTACGCAAAACTTTGTCGACATCAATAGCATTCCCTTGGCAGCAATTGACCGAATTGAAGTATTGGCAACAGGTGCATCAGCCACCTATGGAGCCGATGCGGTTGCTGGGGTAATCAATTATATTCTGAAAAAAGATTATCAAGGGGCAGAATTAACCGGTTCGTATGGCAACAGCACGGCCAGTAGCGATGAAGGAAAGTACAATCTGAACTTTGTCTGGGGTGGCAACGTTGCAGGCGGGGATTTAATGCTATTTGCTGACTACTTTGATCGCAACGCTTTCAAAGCAACTGATCGCGCTCAAACCCGCAATCCAGCGCTGCAAAGCAGTTATTCCTACTTACCCAAAAATACGCCGAATATTTATTACTACGCGGCTCTGGATGGTAACGAGATTGGCGCCCCTAACTGTCAAACTCAACTCGTCACGACTGAATTCGGTGAACAAATTTGCGCTTACTATGGCAATGGTGATGACTGGCTGGAAACACCAATGGAGAGCAGTTCAGCTGGCTTTACGTTTGAAAAACAGTTATCCGATATACGCTGGTTTACCAATGCCTTTTTTAGTCATACAAAATCTACCTCGTATTCCACTCCAGCACCGATTAACCAAGTAGATGATTCTGAAGGTCCGTGGGTACCGGAAACCGCGCTGGACATATTCAGCGACTCAGTGCGTAACAATTTATTGGACAATATGTATATTGACCCATTCTATACGCAGGCAGGACAGCGCTTATATGGATTTCAATTTGATGCACGCTTTTCTACTCCTCGCACCATTGATGTAACATCCAACGCAGTTAGACTAGTTAGTGGATTATCTGGCGAGTTCAATGACTGGGAATGGGAGTCAGCAGTGACGTTATCAAAGTCAAAGTCTGACCAAGTGGCCTCCGCAGGAATTTATAATCGTTATCAATATCATGCTGCACTGAGTGGTGAACTATGCTCCGATGGATCGATTGCCAACTATGATGTGAATTCCGATAGTCTCAGCTGTCAGGCTGGGAATTTAATGCCAATATATAATCCTTTTTTAACTGGTGACGCAGACAATGACGCAGTATTGGCATCCACTCAGGCAACGCCAACGCGCAAAGGACAAAGTACCGTTTATGCGTGGGATGCCAATATTAGCGGTGAATTATTCGAGTTTAATGATGACTACGTTCGTGCCGCCTTTGGTGCCGAACTCCGCCGTGAAGAAATAACCGATACGCCTTCACTGAACTCAAGAGCTCAGGCCAGTAATGATTATTTAGTGGATGTATTCGGTTTTGGCTCCAGTTTATCTGCCGCGCAGCGCACTCAATGGGGCGCTTTTGCCGAGTTTTATGTTCCACTGGCTGACAATCTGGATATGCAACTGGCTGGACGTTTCGACAACTACAATGATTTTGGCTCAAGTTTTAATCCCAAAGTCGCTTTGACCTATCGACCTGCTGACAATTGGGTAATGCGAGCGTCTTGGTCCACTTCATTTCGTGCCCCATCTCTGACCCAGGCCGGGGTAAAATTACGCACTACTACTGCATCGTTTGATTGCTCAGCCAATCAAGCGGTCGCTGATTTATACTGCGAAGGATATGGTGATTTGCGCAGTAACAATGTGCTGGAACTGGGTAACTCAAAGCTTGAAGCGGAAGAATCAGAATCAATTAGTTTTGGCGTTGGATTTAGCCCGACCAAACATACTAATATCACGTTGGATTATTGGCATTTCAATCATGAAAAGTTGGTTGATACCGATATGACTGCCGTGCTGGATCGTGCCATCACCGATTCAAACCTGCGCCATTGCGGGCTGGTTCCCGAAGGTGAAACCGGTATTTCTTATAGCCCGGACATGTGTTTAGTGACAGATAATTCAGGCCTTACCCTGGAAGACCAGGGCGCCAATTTGACTGAAATTCTTGATGCATGGGTCGCGTTTGCCGATCCCCGCTATCAGGAACTGGAGCTCTATCGTGACCATATTATTCAATTGCAAAACACCGGCACCCAAACCATTAGTGGTATAGATTTAAAAGCCGATCATATGTTTGAGTTTGCGTCGGGTGATTTAACCTTCAAAATTGATGGTACTCATTACATCAGCTTTGAGCGCAATAAACCCGGTTCTGATCAAATTGAACAGTTAGCAGGCACCTGGCGTTATCCGAAAGATATTGCCAGTGCGAGTATGTATTGGGATAGTAAAGACTGGTACTTGGGATTAAGTGCCTACTACACATCTTCTTATGCTGACGATATTGAACGTTTGCGTGGTCGGGAACTCGATGAGCTGGAAAGTCTGGGCGAACTAGACATGGACGGTAATCGCCAAGTCAGTTCCTGGACGACTGTCACCGCTAGCGCTGGTTACTATTTTGACAAAGCAGTCTTACGTTTAACCATAGATAATTTGTTCGATCGCCAAGCTCCCGTTGCATATGGGTCGGCGCGTGGCTTTGATGCCCTTAATCATAACGCGTATGGCACCACTTATAATTTGTCAGTAACCTACACATTCTGACTTCAAGCGCCATAGACCTGATAACCAGGGCTATGGCGCTGCACTTTCTGACTCGGTACAGGTTTCTTGTGTACCAAAATACGGTTAATAAATTATGCAAAATACGCAAGCCAAAGAACGGACGTCATTAGCGACCAGAATGCCCGATGCGTTTGTCATTCTGTTTTTTGTCGTGGCTCTTGCCAGTCTGTTAAGTCATGTCATTCCGGCAGGTTATTTTACAACACATGAAGTGACACACCTTATTGAAGGACAACCTCACCCTCGACAGGAAATTGATCCAGACAGTTTCCAGTTAAGTGATAAACAACAACAAGGTGCGGTGCTATTTGCAGACCAAGGCGGGAATGGTTTTTTAAATTATGCATTTGAAGGATTGGTATCGGGTGACAAATGGGGGTCTGCCGTCGGCGTCATCGCGTTCATTCTGATAGTGGGCGGATCCTTTGGCATTATTATGCATTCCGGTGCAGTAAATAACGGGATCATGGCACTTATCAGCCGGTTTCAACACACGGACAAATTCATTCTTCCACTGATGTTTTTATTGTTCTCCTTTGGGGGCGCAGTATTTGGAATGGGTGAAGAATCAATTGCCTTTTGTATCGTTTTAACCCCCCTCATTATTGCCCTTGGCTATAACGCAATAACATCAGTACTAATCACTTATATCGCGACACAAATCGGATTTGCTACGTCGTGGATGAATCCTTTTAGTGTGGCTATCGCACAAGGAATTGCAGATGTGCCGTTAATGTCTGGCAGCATGTATCGTATCGGTCTTTGGCTACTATTTACCACACTCGGTATGATTTTCACTTTACGCTATGCCTCTGTCGTCAAGTCAGCACCTGAATCCAGTGCCAGTTATGACGCTGATGAATATTTTCGTCGTCAACACAGTCAGGAAATTAAAACTGATTTAACAATTACCGATAAGCTGATTCTACTAACATTGGTCAGCGGTATTATCTGGGTTGTTTGGGGGGTAACGTTCCAGCAGTATTATATCCCGGAAATTGCCAGCCAATTTTTTGCCATGGGAGTGGCGGTTGCGGTCATTGCCAATATCGGCAAACGAATGACCATGAATCAAGCGTCATCAGCCTTTCAGCAAGGCGCTAAAGATTTGTTGCCAGCAGCGTTAATTGTCGGCATGGCGAAGGGAATTGTGTTAATTCTAGGTGGTGATGACGCCACCACCCCATCGGTACTCAATACCTTACTGCACTATGCAGGTGACGGCATGGCCCATTTACCAGCAGCATTGTCGGCGTTTTTTATGTTGTTATTTCAATCTATTTTTAATTTTTTTATCGCCTCTGGATCGGGTCAGGCAGCCTTAACTATGCCGCTGATGGCACCTTTATCCGACTTGGTTGGCGTATCACGACAAACGGCCGTATTAGCATTCCAGCTGGGTGACGGCTTGACCAACATCATCATTCCCACTTCAGCCTCACTCATTGGTTGTCTGGGCGTGGCGAGAATCGAATGGGTTATCTGGGCCAAATTTATCTATAAACCTATGCTGGCTTTGTTTGCTATTTCCTCCGCCGCAGTGGTTATCGCAGTTATGGTGAATTATTAATGAATCAACTTATCTTAATTGAACAAATAGAGGTATACGCTCCGGAATACCTTGGAACCCAAGATGTTCTAATTTGCGGCAATCAAATCGCAGCCATCGAACCAGAACTAAGTATTGAGACACCTATGCTGACGCGCATTAACGGTCGCGGAAAATTATTGTTTCCAGGCTTGGTCGATAGTCTGGTGCATATCAGTGGGGGCGGAGGAGAAGGTGGCTTTCATACCCGGACGCCACAAATGACACTGACCGATGCCACAGCTGCCGGTGTAACAACCGTAATTGGTGCGTTAGGCACCGATTCTGTGACTCGTACCTTGCCAGATTTGCTTGCCAAAGCCCATGGCTTGGAAAATGAAGGTTTATCGGTATATTGCTACTCGGGTTCTTATCAGGTTCCAGTTAAAACAATAACCGGTAGTGTTGAGCAAGATATTATTTTTATCGACAAAATGATTGGCGTGGGTGAAGTCGCTATTGCCGATCACCGCTCGTCACAACCCACTATCCATGAGTTAGCCCGTATTGCGTCACAAGCCAGAGTAGCGGGCATGTTATCCGGGAAAAAAGGAATTGTAAGTATCCACGTTGGTGAAGGTGAATCACAATTAACTATGTTACAACAAGTGATTGAACAAACGGATATTCCTGCCCATCAATTTTATCCCACCCATATAAACCGGAATCAATCATTGTTAGATGCGGGGATTAGCTGGTGTAAACAAGGAGGTGTAATTGATTTTACCACATCCACCAACGAACAATATTTAGCTGAAGGCGAAATCCCGGCCGCATTAGCGTTAGCCAAAGCGTTGCAAGCCGGAGTAGATATCGCACAATTAACCATGAGTTCCGATGGCAATGCCAGCTTACCCGTATTCGATTCAGAAGGACATTTAACCGGATTAGAAGTAGGAAAAGTGGCCAGTTTGTATGAGGCAGTAAAACAGGCGGTGACACAATATAACGTCAGTTTATCCGATGCATTAAGCGCTGCCACACTTAGCCCAGCAAACATTTTAGGCTTAACTCAAAAAGGACGAGTATGCCCCGGTACGGACGCTGATTTGCTAATTGTGAACGCCAGTAATCTCAATATTGAATCTGTTTATGGTAAAGGCAAGCTGTTAGTTGAACAGGGAATGCCTGTGTGCAAAGGTACGTTTGATTAGGTTCGCTGATGTTGACATCGCCAGCAAATATCAAAACTGGCGGTGTTAACCTCATTACACTCGGGGCAGATCCAGTCACACTGCCCCTCGCCTTTATTCTGTATTGCCTGCACTATATTTTGTGCTTGTGTCATCCATTCTTCATCGGTGATCCATACTTCTGGCCAGCAATCAAACGGGGATAGATCCCCTGCGGCACCTATAGCGAATTCATTTTTGATACAGCAAGGAATCCCTTTTTGATCTAATAACTCTTTGATATGCCAAACCATAAAACGATCTTCACTGCTAAATAATTTGAGCATAGTCAACGTCCTTAGCCGTTAATCACTATCAATTGACACACCGCTGAGCGATCCCATACTGGAGCCTTCACCGGTGTCCAACTTAATCATCAAACGTAAATCATTGGGTGAGTCTGCACAGTGCAATGCGTCATCAAGGTTTATCACACCTTGTTTATACAAATCGTATAACGCCATATCAAAGGTTTGCATGCCTTGCTCTTTGCCTTTTTGCATGGCTTCTTTTAAGCCACCAATTTCATTACGCTGAATCAAGTCCCGTACAAAAGGTGAATTTAACAATACTTCTATCGCTGCTACACGACCTTTACCGTCTTTGGTCGGCACCAACTGCTGTGCCACAATGGCACGCATATTCAAACTTAAATCAAAACGTAATTTGTCATGCTGATCTTTGGGCGCTAAATGCATAATCCGTTCAATCGCCTGATTAGCATTATTAGCGTGCAAAGTAGCCACACATAAATGACCGGTGTCGGCAAAAGACATAGCATATTCCATGATTTCCATCGAGCGGATTTCACCAATCAGGATCACGTCCGGGGCCTGACGTAGCGAACTTTTTAGTGCATCGTCAAACGACTGGGTATCGATCCCCACTTCACGTTGAGTGACCACACAATTGGCATGTTCATGCACAAATTCGATAGGATCTTCGATAGTCAGAATATGCCCACGGGAATTCTGATTGCGATGCCCCATTAACGCGGCCAAGGAGGTGGATTTACCGGTGCCAGTGGCCCCCACAAACAGCACCAACCCGCGTTTGGCCATAATAATATCTTTTAGAATTTCCGGTAATCCCAAATCGTCAGCCTTGGGAATTTGCGTCACAATGCGGCGAATAACCATACCGGGCAGATCCCGTTGCCAAAACGCACTGACCCGAAAACGACCTATCCCCTCGCGGGCGATGGCGAAATTACATTCTTTAGTCTCGGCAAACTCGGTTTGCTGCTTTTCGTTCATGGCGCTATCGCATAAGGCTTGCGCTTGTTCAACACTCAACACTTGCTGGGTAATCGGTGTCATCTGGCCATTAATTTTGGCACTCACCGGAAAACCGACCGTGATAAACAAATCTGAGGCATTGGTTTCGGCCATTTGCTGCAAAAAAGGGGTTAAGTCCACTTTATTAACTCCTAAAATTTAGGTTGTTTATCAATCGATTTAGCCGCCGCATCCTGAGCACTAATTTGACCAGAGCCGACTAAGCGCTGTAAACACTGATCCATGGTTTGCATACCATGTGCTTGACCGGTTTGGATTACCGAATACATTTGCGGCACTTTATCTTCCCGGATCAAGTTACGAATAGCCGGAATGCCAATCATAATTTCATGGGCGGCAACTCGTCCTCCGCCGATTTTTTTCAGCAAGGTTTGCGAAATAACCGCCCGCAAGGATTCGGATAACATCGAACGCACCATAGATTTTTCTTCTGCCGGGAACACATCGATGATCCGATCAATGGTTTTAGGGGCAGAGTTAGTATGCAAGGTACCAAACACCAAATGGCCCGTTTCAGCCGCTGAAATTGCCAATCGAATGGTTTCTAAATCCCGTAGTTCGCCCACCAGAATCACATCCGGATCTTCCCGTAAAGCGCTGCGCAAAGCATTATTGAAACTATGGGTATCGCGGTGTACTTCCCGCTGATTAATCAGACTTAATTTATTTTCATGTACGAATTCGATGGGGTCTTCAATGGTCAGAATATGTTCACGTTTATGCGCATTAATATGGTCAACCATTGCCGCCAAGGTGGTACTTTTACCCGACCCTGTCGCGCCGGTCACTAATACGATTCCGGTTGGTTGATTAATAATATCTTTAAATATTTGTGGAGCACCAAGCTCATCTAGCGTGAGTACTTTACTAGGGATAGTCCGCAATACTGCCGCAGCACCACGATTTTGTACAAAAGCATTAACCCTAAAACGGGACAGATCTTTTACTTCAAAAGAAAAATCCGTTTCCAGATTTTCTTCATATTCTTTGCGTTGCTGGTCATTCATAATTTCGTACACCAGCGCATGTACTTGTTTATGATCCAGCGGTTCGATATTCAAACGACGCATTTCACCATCTACCCGAATAATGGGCGGTAGTCCTGCCGAAAGGTGCAAATCCGAGGCGTTATTTTTGACACTAAAAGCCAAAAGTTCGGTAATATCCATAGCCACTCCAATAAGATCCAATTCAAATTCTATACAACCGCAAAAACATTATGAAAACAATAGCAGAACAGCTTCAATCCGTATATCAAGCCATACATAACTACTGCACTCAATCCGCGAGTGAACAGAAAGTAAACTTACTAGCGGTGAGTAAAAAACATTCTGCACAAGCTATTCGCGATGCGTACCAAGCGGGACAACGGGCTTTTGGGGAAAATTATGCTCAGGAAGCAGCCACTAAAAAAGCTGAACTAACTGATTTGACCGATATTGAATGGCATTTTATCGGCCCTATTCAATCGAATAAAACACGCCTGATTAGCGAAACATTTGATTGGGTACAAAGTCTGGATCGTGAAAAAATAGCACGACGTTTAAATGAACAGCGTGATCCAGCGCTGCCAGCGTTAAATATTTGTTTGCAGATTAATATCAGTGATGAAGACAATAAATCAGGTATCCATCGAGATGAATTGTTTGCGTTGGCTAAAACAGTCGACTCGTTGCCACATTTAACCTTGCGGGGCCTAATGAGTATTGGTTCAGCAACCGATGACCCGCATTTGCAGCAAGCCGAATTTAGCCAAATGTACGACTTATTCATTCAACTCCAGCAACAATATGCGTCGGTTGATACTTTATCGATGGGCATGTCCGGAGATTGGCAACTAGCCATCAAATCTGGCGCAACTATGATACGCTTAGGCACGGCTATTTTTGGAACTAGAGATTAGGAAACAAGATTTTTATGCAACACAGAACTATTGCCTTTATTGGCGCAGGTAACATGAGTCGCAGCATCATCAGTGGTATGGTATCCAGTGGCTATCCGGCCCAAATGATCACCGCCAGCAATCCATCAACGCCTAAATTAGACGCGTTATCCGCCGACTTTGGAATTCAAACCACCACCGATAATCTACAAGCGGTGCAGCAATCCGATGTCGTCGTGTTGGCAGTTAAACCGCAATTAATGGAGAAAGTTTGTGAGCATCTTCAACAAACCGACTTGTCCAATAAACTATTTATTTCCATTGCTGCCGGCATCCAACAACAACGTTTACAACAAATGCTCGGTGGTAACTATAAATTGGTTCGCACTATGCCTAATACGCCCAGCTCACTGGCTAAAGGCATGACTGGTCTATATGCTGATAGCGCCATCAAAGCTGATGATCGCCAATATGCCGGTGATTTATTAAAGCAAGTGGGTGAAATTTTATGGGTTGAAGATGAATCGATGATTGACGGAGTGATTGCGGCAGCAGGTTCAAGCCCGGCGTATTTCTTTTTGTTTTTACAATCCATGCAAGAAGAGGCCATGCGCATGGGATTTGATAAAGATGCCAGTCGCTTGCTAGTGCAACAAGCTATGTTAGGCACCGCTGAAATGGTTTGTCACAATCCTCAACTTGAATTAAGTGAGTTGCGCGCCCAAGTTACGTCTAAGAACGGCACAACAGCTGAAGCTATTGCCAGTTTTGAAAACAGTGATCTTGCTGGTGTGGTCAGCAAAGCGATGCAAGCAGCTGTGACTCGTGCTAAACAAATGTCTGATTTATTTTAATTATCTCGTATTAGGAATAGACCAATGAGTGCCACTCATTTTTTAATTGATACCATCTTTAATTTGTATTTAATGGTTGTGCTGTTGCGCGTTTGGCTACAATTGGCACGGGCAGATTTTTATAATCCCTTTAGCCAGTTTGTGGTCAAGGCGACCCATCCGTTAATTGGTCCAATGCGGAAAATACTCCCCTCATTAGGCAATATCGATACCGCCTCTATTGTGCTGGCGTTAGTGGTATCAGGATTAAAAATCACCTTAATTGAACTGGTGGCGGGTGCGGGTGCGATTAACCTTATCGGGATTGCCATTGGCGCAGTAATAGTTACGCTGCAACAAGCTTTTCAACTGGTATTTTATATTGTGATTATCCGTGCAATTCTGAGTTGGGTCAGCCAAGGTTATAATCCGTTCGAGGCCTTATTAAGCCAACTTACCGAACCGATGTTAGCTCCGATAAGAAGAATTATTCCTCCAATTGGAGGTTTGGATCTATCGGTATTATTTTTAATCATTGCCCTGCAATTTATCCAAATCCTCATGGGCGATCTGTTTGCTAGCATACTACGCTTATAATGATTCCAGACTGACAGGAGCCCCGTTATGACAAGAGGCATTAAATCACTTCTAACATTGCTATTGCTGGCTTGCTCTGTTGTTCATGCAGAACAGTTTAAAACCTTGGATAACTGGGATGTGCACTATATTGTGCTGCCCAGTACCTTTATTACACCTGAAATATCCAAAGCCTATGGTTTACAACGCAGTAAATATCAATCTCTGGTTAATATTTCGGTATTAGACAGCCAAACCAAGGAAGCTCAATCGGTGGTGATTACCGGTACCGCCAAAAATTTACTGGGGCAAGTTCGCCAACTGGACTTTCAGGAAGTCAAAGAGCAACAAGCAATTTACTATCTGGCGCAGTTCACCCTTGATAACGATGAACTGTGGCGTTTTGAAATTACGATTCGTCACGGCAATGACAGCCAGACCCTCGCCTTTAAACAGAAGCTTTATGTAGAATAAAGTAGGTTTCCCCTGAACAACTGTGCAGGGGAAGCAAATCAATCAGGCCTGTTCTTTACGACAAAAAACCAGTTCCGTGGCAGATGATTGCTGATCGTTATATGTATAACCTTGCGCATCAAATTCCTTTAATTCACTTACCTGGGTAAGTTTATTCTGAATAATGTAACGCGCCATCATACCTCGGGCTTTTTTGGCGTAAAAACTAATGACTTTGTATTGCCCGTTTTTCTGATCTTTAAACACAGGGGTGATAATTCGACCTTGTAACTGGTCTTTTTTTACTGATTTAAAATATTCGTTCGATGCCAAGTTAACCAATACATCAGAATGTTGCTGCTTGAGTACCTCATTCAGTTTTTCGGTGATTCTCGTTCCCCAAAACTGATAAAGATCTTTACCGCGACGAGTCGTGAGCTTTTTGCCCATTTCCAATCGATAGGGTTGCATCAAATCCAGTGGTTTTAATAGTCCATATAAACCGGACAAAATACGCAGATGTTGCTGGGCAAAGTCAAAATCTGCTTCACTAAAGCTACTGGCCTCTAATCCGGCATATACGTCACCATTAAAAGCCAATACGGCCTGTTTGGCATTATCTGGGGTAAAAGGTTGCTGCCATGACCCAAAGCGGGCAGCGTTTAAGCTAGCCAGCTTGTCACTGATACTCATCATACTGGCAATCTCTTGAACTGACAGTTTTTTACATTTATCAATGAGTATTTGTGACTGTTCCAGCATGTCAGGCTGGGTATAGTTATCGGTAGTAGGTGGAGATTCATAGTCTAGATTTTTGGCAGGTGATACCACAACAAGCATGTATGTGACCTTTATTAGATGAGATTTAGGTTAAAGCCTGATCATACCAATCCACGCGTTGAATTAACACTGACACGGCCAATCCACTAATGATGCTGACTGGCTTGTAACGCGCTTAGCCAGTGCTGATGAACGTTGTTGTCATAAGCGCACAATATCACTTTACGTATGCTGCTATGGCTAGCACAGGCTTCAGTAATGGCGTTAACCGCGATCTTGCATGCCTGATCTAACGGATAACCATAAACCCCACAACTAATAGCGGGAAAAGCTAATGAACGGATGTGATGCTGTTCCGCCAGTGCAATACTATTACGATAGCAACTCGCCAAAAGTTCCGGTTCACCATGCTGTCCATCCTGATAAACCGGCCCGACAGTATGGATAATATAACTCGCCGGTAATAAATAGCCTTTGGTTAACTTGGCCTGACCGGTTTCACAGCCGTTTAACTGCCGGCACTCGTCTAGCAATTGCGCACCGGCAGCGCTGTGAATAGCACCATCCACACCGCCGCCTCCCAATAAAGAGGTATTAGCAGCATTGACGATAGCATCCACCTGAAGCTGACAAATATCACCCTGTAGTAAAGTCAGTTTGGCGCTCATAAAATTTCCTGTTATGTCTTATAGATAACTAGTTCTGTGCTACATGAACGAATTTAGTAATAATATAGAGATGAATCAGCATGGTGACTGTTATCAAAGTACGATAAATTACCCCAATGTTTTCAACATTAATAGGAACAAATCAATGGCAAACCAATTAGAGAGTTTAAAAGCCCTCACGACTGTTGTAGCAGATACCGGTGATATTGAAGCAATCAAGAAATACCAACCCGTCGATGCGACCACCAATCCATCTCTTTTACTTAAAGCCTCCGAAATGGAGCAATATCAACCGCTAATTGACCAAGCCGTAGCATGGGCAAAAGAACAATCCAGCGATCCCGAACAGCAATTAATTGATGCAGGTGACAAACTGGCCGTGGCAATTGGTGCCGAGATAGTCAAAATTGTCCCAGGACGCATTTCTACTGAAGTGGATGCCCGTTTATCTTTTGACACCGAAGCGACCATTAAAAAAGCCCACCGCTTGATTGAGTTATATCAACAAGCGGGTGTGAGTAAAGACCGCATCCTGATTAAAATTGCCTCGACTTGGGAAGGCATTAAAGCCGCTGAAGTGCTGGAAAAAGAAGGAATTAACTGTAACCTGACGTTGTTATTCGGTTTCGCTCAGGCCGTTGCCTGTGCTGAAGCGGGTGCTTATCTGATTTCTCCTTTTGTGGGCCGTATTCTGGATTGGTACAAAGCCAGTACCGGTAAAACCGATTACACTGCCAGCGATGATCCGGGCGTCATTTCAGTAACTGAAATTTATCAATATTATAAAGATCATGGCTATGACACGGTGGTCATGGGCGCAAGCTTCCGTAATACCGGGGAAATCATTGAACTTGCCGGGTGTGATCGTTTAACTATCGGCCCAAGCCTACTGGAAGAGCTGGCCAACAGCGACGCTCCAGTGGTAGCCAAACTGGTTGACAAAGGTGCCACTAAAACTCCTGGTGCAAAATTAACCGAGCAAGCATTCCGCTGGCAGATGAACGAAGACGCGATGGCGACCGAAAAATTATCTGAAGGGATCCGTAATTTCGCTGCCGATCAGGTAAAACTGGAAACTCGGTTAAAAAACCTGCTGTAATTGACCATTAATATAAAGGATTGTTCACCTTCATGATTCTCTATTTGTGAGAGATGCAAATGAAGCGTCAACAATCCGATATAATTTGATAAAATATAGGGCATAGCATTGCCCTTTTTAATTTCTAATTCAGGAACTCACTATGACATTACTTTCTGCTACACCAGCTTGGCACAATTTACAGAAGCTGGCTGATTCCCTTCAATCTCAACATATGCGTGACTGGTTCGCAGCCGATCCGAAGCGGGCAGAAAAGTTCAGTATTGAAAGTTGTGGTATTTTTCTGGATTACTCTAAAAACCGGATTAATGATGCGGTTTTACAAGGTTTGTTTGATTTAGCCAAACAACAAAATGTTGAAGCCAAGCGCGATGCCATGTTTGCCGGTGAGATTATCAACGCCACCGAACAACGAGCGGTACTGCATACGGCATTACGTAACTTTTCTGACCAGCCTGTATTAGTAGATGGTAAAGACGTGATGCCTGAAGTGCGTGATTGCCAACAAAAAATGCAACAACTGGTAAGTAAAATCCACTCTGGTGAACACAAAGGTTATACCGGCAAGTCAATTACCGATGTCGTTGCCATTGGTATCGGTGGTTCATTTTTAGGCCCTAAAATCATGTCAGAGGCGTTAAAACCTTATTGGCATAAAGGTCTTAAAGTGCATTTTGTGGCGAACGTAGATGGTTGTCATATTGCCGATGTATTGGCAGAGCGCGATCATGAACAAACCTTAGTGCTAATGTCATCCAAATCCTTTACCACTCAGGAGACCTTGCAAAATACGCTCACGGCTAAAGACTGGTTCCTGAATCAAGGGGGGTCACAACAGGATATTGCGCTGCACTTTATGGCGGTGTCTTCCAATATTAAAGCCGCAACTGAGTTTGGGATTGCGGAGGATAATATTTTCCCAATGTGGGATTGGGTAGGTGGCCGTTACTCTTTATGGTCCGCGATAGGTTTACCTATTGCATTAGCATTGGGCTATGACAACTATCAAGCCATGCTAAAAGGCGCCTTTGCCATGGATGAGCATTTTAAAACCGCCCCACTGGAACAAAATTTGCCGGTTATTATGGGATTATTAGGCAGTTGGTATATCAACTTTTTTGGCGCGCAAAGCCACGTATTGTTGCCTTATTACCATTATATGCGCGGGTTCCCCGCCTATATTCAACAATTGGATATGGAAAGTAACGGTAAATCGGTAACCACTGATAATGACGTGACCGATTATGCTACCGGCCCGGTCATTTGGGGCAGTGAAGGCACCAACGGTCAACATTCTTTCCATCAGTTAATTCACCAGGGCCAGGTATTGATTCCAGCTGACTTTATGCTGCCATTAAATGTGCCTAACTCTGCCGACCCACATCACGCCATGCTGGCATCAAACTGTTTTGCCCAGTCACAAGCCTTAATGCAAGGCAAAACCTTAGAGCAAGCTCAGCAAGAGTTGCAAGCGAGCGGAAAGTCTGACGACGGACTCGCGCAGCATAAAGCTATGCCAGGCAATAAACCCAGTAATACTTTGTTATTTGATCAACTTGACCCACATACTCTCGGTGCATTAGTCGCCTTATATGAACACAAAGTATTTGTTCAAGGTGCCATTTGGGGTATTAACTCATTTGATCAATGGGGTGTTGAGCTAGGTAAAGTGATGGGAAATCAAATATTAGATAAGCTACAAGATAAAAATCAAGCATGTGATTTTGATAGCTCAACCAATCATTTAGTCGAGCGTTTTAGACGAGCCAACTAACATCATTGGACGACGATGAGCGGCAAGGTCAGTGTGATCACTGTACCTTGCTGTAATTCCGATTCAACCTCAATATCTCCCTGTAAACGATTTTTAACCAAATTAAAAATAATCGACAAACCTAAACCACTGCCACCTAAACCTCTATTGGTGGTGAAGAAAGGCTCAAAAATTTGCGATAAGGTTTCACGGTCCATACCACAACCATTATCTGCAAACCGGATTGCTACTTTTTCATCCTGATAGTCTAGAGACAGCGTGATTTTATTGCCGTTATTATGCTCAAACGCATGAATACAGGCGTTATTCACCAAGTTTGTCATAATTTGTGCGATTGCGCCGGGATAAGACCGCATCGCAATGCTCTCTCCCGGCAAAAAGTCCATCTGAACCGAATGAGGCTTTAAAATAGGATTTAAGCTACTTAATACCACTTCAATATAAGAACGTAATTCAAATTCCACTATTTCGACCACATTCTGATCCACCGCGGTCTGTTTAAAGTTATGGATCAACGATGCTGCACGATGAATATTGTTATGAATCAACTCCATCGATTCGGCTAATTCATCCAAACGTTTCGACATTTTCGTTTTGGTTAGAGTATTTTGCTCAAATTCAGAACGTAATTTTGCTAATACATACTGGCTATGACTATTACCGGTAACGGCTATACCGATGGGGGTATTCACTTCATGGGAGATCCCCGCCACTAATCGTCCCAAGGCAGCCATTTTTTCACTCTCAATCAAGTTCTGCTGCATGGCTTTGAGTTCATCCAGTGAGTTAGTCAGGCGTTCAGTACGTTGACTCACCTTTCGTTCCAACTCCTGATTACTTTTACGTAATTTTCGCTCGTATTGGTTACGTTCATGAGCGCTGATAGCGCGGCCGAACAAATCGGCAACACTGGCACAAAAATGTTGCTCATCCTCATCCCAGTGTTTGGCTGGACCAATATTTTCTGCACACAAAATACCAATCATCTCACCACGGTGCCGAATAGGACAATCCAACATTGAACTAATATTTAAGGGTTTAAGATAAGACTCGGCAAATTCAATTGTGTGCGGATTAGTCTGGGCGTCGTTAGCCACAATCTTGCGATCCGTATCAAGCGCGGAAAAATATAAAGGGTAATCGATCCGTTTGAGTAACAGACCTTCTTGTTTTAAATCATGGTGGGTATCAATCAATAAGCGACATTGAATCGCGTCCAGTTCTTTATTGAACAACCAAATACCTGCTCGTTTTATCTTTAATCCTGCCATTGTTGACGCAACAATTAAGTCAGCAGCGGCGTCCAGATCACCGGCATCAATCAATGAAGAACGGGACACATCTAATAAAATATCTTCTAATTCATGCCTCATCACCCTTCCCTATAACTTGTCCTTGTTAGGCTAATATACAGACTTTAAGCTAAGTTTTATAAATATCAATTACTTATAACTTGGCCATATTGACCATAGTAAGAATAGCAACTCTCATAAAAACGTCATACTCCGTTAATATTATGTAAATAAAACTATTTTACTTTAGGCCTTCCTATGGTATACCAATATAGCAGTTTCATCTGAAGGAGATCAGTGTGGATAAGTCAAGTTTAATGTCAATGTTAGACCTGGAAACTCGCTCAGCGAAAACCAAAAAGAAAAAGCGCAAATGGAGAGAAATTGAAGCAATACATGATCAGTATCGTTTAAGAAAAGAACTAGAAGAAATTGATTCACTGAACGAACTGGATACATTGGAAATGTCGATGTAAACACCAAGCCCCGCATAGTATGCGGGGCTTTTTTGTATATATCCACTGGATATTACAAACGCCAGTTAATCGGCTGTTTGCCCTGCTCGGCTAATAATTTGTTAGCTTGGGAGAAGTGTTTACAACCAAAAAATCCGCGATACGCAGATAATGGTGATGGATGAGGGCCGGCTAATACATGATGCCGCTGCTTATCAATAATACGCCCTTTCTTTTGGGCATGGCTTCCCCATAGCATAAATACCAAGCCTTCAGTGTGCTGATTAAGTTGTTCTATGACCTTATCAGTAAATCGTTCCCAACCGATTTTGCTATGGGAATGAGCTTGACCCCGCTCGACAGTGAGCACCGTATTAAGCAGTAATACACCTTGCTCAGCCCAAGACTGTAAATAGCCATGAGAGGGTATTTGAAAACCTTCAATATCCGTTGCCAGCTCTTTGTACATATTTTGCAAAGAAGGGGGAGCAGGTATATCGGGTTTGACTGAAAAACATAAACCATGCGCCTGGCCTGGCCCATGATAAGGATCCTGCCCTAAGATCACGACTTTTACCTTATCTAAGGGCGTTAATTTAAAAGCATTAAACACGTCTGCAGCCGGGGGGTAAACTTCAACTCCCTCAGCGCGACGTTGCTGCACAAAAGCCATGATCTGCTGAAAATAATCTTGCTGTTTTTCACTTCCCAGCAGTTCACTCCAGTCCATCATGATTGAATATTCAACTCACGATACAAATAGTCTTTAAGTAAACCAAAGTCATTATCCAACTCAACGGATAAAATTTCTTTACCCGCGCACTCCGCCAATTCTGGAGGTAAGCTGATTGGTTGACCTAATACATTTTCAACGCTTTCTTTGAATTTGGCAGGATGAGCCGTCCCCAGGAAAATCCCTGTTTGCCCTTCGGTTAACTGCTTAGTTAACGCTCGGTAAGCCACTGCTGCATGTGGTTCACTGACATAACCTAGTTGAGCAAGCTGCTTCATGGCCAGCTGGGTATAATCTTCATCAACCGCCTGGCCACTTAATACATCTTTATCCAAATAATTAAATTCAAACAAGGCTTCAATACGCGGCCAATTATTAGGTTGACTCACATCCATTGCATTAGACATGGTCGCCACGGTAGGTTCGGGAGCCCATTCGCCTGTTTTCAAATAACGGGGAACCGTATCGTTGCTATTGGTCGCGGCAACAAAATGTTTGATCGGTAATCCCATAGTTTTAGCTAACATGGCCGCGGTTAAGTTACCAAAGTTACCGCTAGGAATAGAAAGAACCACATCGTTACGTTTATCTTTAGGGATCTGCGCAAAGGCTTCAAAGTAATAACAAATTTGCGCTAATAAACGACTGATATTAATTGAATTCGCCGAGTTAAGATGAATATCATCACGCACTTTTTGATTATCAAAAGCCGATTTAACTAATTGTTGGCAATCATCAAAATCTCCATTGATCGCCACGGTACGTATATTGTCACCCAAAGTGGCAAACATTTTTTCCTGTAACAGGCTGATTTTACCTTTTGGATACAGAATAACTACCCGGATATTCGCTAGCCCATGAAATGCGTGAGCAACCGCAGCGCCGGTATCACCTGATGTAGCTGTTAAAATAGTAATGGGTCGGTCACCAGCAATTTTAGCTAAGCATTGGGCCATAAAGCGGCCACCAAAATCTTTAAACGCTAACGTTGGGCCATGGAATAATTCCAGACAAAAAACATTATCGTCAACCGCAACTAAAGGAGCGCCAAAACTAAATGCGGTACTAACAATCTCACTCATTTCTGCTGGTGTTAGTTCATCGCCAATCAAGCGACTTAAAATAGTACTACTACGAGTTACAAGATCTTGTTCCAGCAAAGCGTCTATATCATCAAATTTCGGTATCTCAGCTGGAAAAAACAAGCCCTGATTATTACCCAAACCTTTTTGCAAGGCCTCTGAAAAACTTACTCGTTGGTTAGTGTCTTTTAAATTAAACAGTTCCAAATTCTTTACCTTCACTACATATTGATCCGTTTGGATCTAATTTACATATATGGCTAAATCCATCATTACTTTGTATGTAATGACTGGCCAAAAATTGTTGAATTCGTTCAGCATGAGCCAAATCATCAGTGACTGCAAATACCGTTGGCCCGGAGCCGGAAATACCGAATGCCAAGGCGCCATTTTGCATGGCAAATTCACGACTTTGATCGAATCCCGGTAATAGGGATTTACGATAAGGTTCGGCAATCACATCGGTCATCATCGAAGCGGCCAAAGCTCGGTCCCCTCGGTGCAATGCATCCACGAATACCCCTAATTGACGACCAAACTTAATGCTGTCGGCCAAACTAATCTGTTGGGGTAAGATTTTGCGCGCAGCCGCCGTAGAAACGCTTAAGCCAGAATAACAACTTACCCAATACCAGTCCGCAAAGATAGGTAATTGAGTGGCAATTTGTTCACCCTGCTCGATCATTAAGGTCATGCCACCCAAATAGCATGGGGCAACGTTATCATAGTGCACACTACCGCTGATTTGACCTTCCAACTCGCCCATCATCAATAACATCTGATTTGAGCTAAAAGGGCTACCGTAAAATTGATTTAGCGCATCAAATGCTGCCACGATTGAGCTAGCGCTGGATCCCAACCCACTACCGATTGGCAGGTTCTTGCTCAAGAGCATTTTTGCTGGACCAGCGGCCATTTGATGCTGTTGTAATTGTTGCTGAAAATAATGATAGGCATGAGCCACTATATTATCAGCCAAGCTGCCGGGCAATTTATCGGCAAAACGGCCGGTGACTTGTAGAGAAAACTCGTTGGCTGCTGATACGGTCACTTCGTCTCCCAACAGGCTGCCGTCCAGAGGTTTTAGTGCCGCACCAAGAATATCAAAGCCCAAGCTAACGTTACCGATAGAGGCAGGCGCATAGGCTTTTACGGGCATTCGCTGAGCCATTATATCTCCTGCTTCCACGGTAATGTACGCATCACGTCGGCAAATACTCCAGCTGCTGTCACAGCCCCACCCGCACCATAGCCGCGGATAACAAAGGGTAACGGACGGTAATACTGACTATGAATAGCCAACGCATTTTCACCATCCTTAACTGCATGTAACGGATGCGTAGCGTCCACCTTATCAATAAACACTTTACATTTTCCTTGCTCAATTTGGCCGGTATAGCGCAACACTTTACCTTCTTTAGCCGCATTGGAGACTTTATCCTGAAACGCTTTATCTAATTGAGGCAGTTTTTGCATAAATTCTTCAACACTGCCGCTGGCATCAAAAAAGTCAGGTAACACTGATTCAATTTCAATATCTTTTAATTCCATTTTCATGCCCGCTTCACGAGCCATAATCAACAGCTTGCGTGCCACATCCATGCCGCTTAAATCATCGCGAGGATCGGGTTCGGTAAAACCATTCTTGCGGGCAACGGCCGTCGCTTCGGATAAACTCAAGCCTTCTTCTAACTTACCAAAAATGAATGATAGTGAACCGGATAATATACCTTCAAAACGTACTAATTTGTCACCTGCATAGATGAGCTTTTGTAAATTTTCAATAACCGGCAAACCTGCTCCAACCGTGGTTTCATATAAAAATTGACGACGAGTATTGAGTGCAGTTTCACGTAGTTTATTATAAAACTCCATGCTACTTGTATTAGCTTTTTTATTCGGTGTAACCACATGAAAACCAGCTAACATAATTTCAACATATTGGTCAGCAATAACGTTGCTGGTAGTACAATCAATCACCACCGGATTAACCAAACTGTTAGCTTGAGAAAATTGCTGTAAAAGTTGAATTGAAAAACGTTTTTCACTATTAAGTAGTGCAGCTTTCCAATCACTATTCAGATCGATGCCGCCACTTTGCAGCAGGAGATGTTGGCTATTGGCAATACCATAAACTCGCAACCGGATATTACGCGCCAATAATTGCTCTTGCTGACGGGAAATTTGTTGCAGTAACTCGCCTCCAACCGTTCCACAGCCAACTAAAAACGCATCGATGGTATGCACATCGGAAAAGAAATTATGATGCACCACTTTAACCGCTTCTTTGGCTTTACGACTTTCAATCACCGCCGAAATGGAACGCTCAGACGAGCCTTGTGCAATGGCCACAATGTTAACTCGAGTTTGGGTTAGTGACGTAAAAAAGCGCGCTGCCAGACCTTGATGTTTGCGCATACCGTCACCAACTAACGAAATAATCGCTAAGTCTTCACGTAGCTCAATTGGCTCCAGTAACTGATTAGCCAACTCAAGCTCGAATTCATCATGCAATAAATCATGTGCCCGTTGCGCATCTTTACTGTAGATACAAAAACTGATGCTGTATTCAGATGATGATTGGGTAATGAGTACAATTGAAATATTAGCATTAGATATGACCTCGAAAATACGACTAGCCATACCAACCATCCCTTTCAATCCGGGACCTGCCACATTAAACATTGTTAGGTCTTCCAGATGGGAAATACCTTTTACACTGGTCCATATTTCACTAGGTTGATTGCTAATTAATGTGCCGGGAGCAGAAGGATTAAGAGTATTTTTAATCAGGCAAGGAATATGGTGTTGAGCAATAGGACCAATCGTTTTTGGATGCAGTACCTTGGCTCCAAAATAGGATAGTTCCATGGCCTCCTGATAAGTAAGCTTATCGAGTAATACCGCCCCTTCCACCTGATTAGGATCAGCATTGTAAACCCCATCAACATCAGTCCAAATTTCACAGCACTCAGCTTTTAAGCAGGCGGCTAATATTGCGGCTGAATAATCAGAACCATTTCGGCCCAGGGTGACTTTTTCTCCCTGATGATTGACTGCCACAAAACCAGGCATAATTAATACTTCATCTTCGCCATATTCAAAATCTGCAAAGCGGGCGATGCTCGTACTCATATCCGCGATACTATCCAGATATTCACCTTCAGCCACCACATATTGAGTCGGCTCGACAATCTGATTAGCTTGCCCTGTAGCAGATAACAGTTGGCTAAATATATTAACGCTTACATATTCCCCTAAGCTCAAGATCTGAGCAGTAATAGGATCGGGACTACAGCGTAATAATTGGATACCGGCAAGTTGGCTTTCTAAACCTTGTAACTTTTCATCAATAAAAGCCTGTAATCCCGGCGCATCAAAGTCACTTAGTTCATTTTTAATATCTGCCACAATGCCGGTCAACGTCATACGTAACTTGGCAAGCAATTCAAGATAATCATTACCTGCGGCTGCTTGTTCAACTAACAAAGATAACGCATTTGTGACCCCTTTGGGGGCGGAAAGTACAACTGCAGCACCAGATTCGGTATGAATGGTGTGGACGATGTCCCTGACATTTAAATAACGTCTAGCATCTGCTAACGACGACCCACCAAATTTTAAAACTTTCATCTGCTGCTCCTGCTCTTTTGTGTTGTCTATCTTAAATCTAAACCATCAAAAAATAACTAAAAACACTTAGTATGTTTGGCTTCGATAAATACTTATTAAGCCTAAAAAAAAAC
Organism: Neptunicella sp.; assembly: GCF_048268085.1. Lineage (NCBI taxonomy): Bacteria > Pseudomonadati > Pseudomonadota > Gammaproteobacteria > Alteromonadales > Alteromonadaceae > Neptunicella > Neptunicella sp. The sequence continues at coordinate 123,949 of NZ_JBLWWF010000013.1, forward strand.
CCGCTTCCTAGTTAGGTCGCGGGCTTTAATAATTTAATCTACGCATTAGCCAGCGACAACCACCCTTGTATGGGTAATCGTTGTCATCATAATGGTAATGGTACGGATCATTGTTTTCATGAGTTGTAATCTGCCGTATAGACGTCTAGATGTCAACAGCTTATCGGGAACAAGTTAGATGATTTTTAATAATTATTCACTTTTAACCCTAATTCATTCATTTTTAAGTGCAGTTTCATTTTTTCATATAGCGCAATTAGCCTTATATATAGAATGACGCATCGGGTGTTCTGCTGGGATTTGGCGAGTGACTAAAAAGTTTCAACAAGTTATTCATCAAACCTAAGATTGTGATTAATTTTAAGCTAAAAATGCTGTTTCGGTTTTCAGTTAGTCCAGTGTGCGTCGATATCGAAGTATCGCTATTGCAGTTAAAATAATGGTGAATAATAAAATGGCGTATAGTTCATTGGTTAAATCTGGCAGTTGCGCCCCTTTTAGCATGACTCCCCGGACAATTCTCAAGAAATGAGTTAAAGGTAATGTTTGGCCAATGTACTGTGCCCAATCCGGCATGCCACGAAACGGAAACATAAAACCAGATAACAATATCGAGGGAAGAAAGAAGAAAAAGGTGAGTTGCATTGCTTCCATTTGTGATTTGGCAATAGTCGAGAACGTAAACCCCAACGCCAGATTAGCCACGATAAAAATCCCTACTCCCACCGTCAGTAACATCACCGAACCGGTAAAAGGAACGGTAAAAACATAATGTGCGGCCAATAGCACTACCAACGTCTGTACTATCCCCACTAAGGTATAGGGCATAATTTTACCTAACATCACTTCGGAAGGTTTGGCAGGCAATGCCAGCAAGTTTTCCATCGTACCCCGCTCGGCCTCGCGGGTCATCGCAATCGCGGTGATCATGACCGATGTCATAGTCAGGATAACCCCTAGTAATCCGGGCACAATATTGTATTGGGTAATCCCTTCAGGGTTATAGGAGCGATGTAACACCACATCAACAGGAGGTGGATCGGCTTTAAATTGTGCCAGTGTGCCAACTAACTCATATCGAAGCGCCTGATTAACTATGGTACTGGCACGGGAAACCGCATTGGAAGACGCCGAAGGATCGGTTGCATCAGCTTCAATCAATAACTGTGGATGCTCCCCCCTTAGCAGCTTACGGGTAAATCCGGCCGGAATGGTCACAATAAACGCTACCTTTCCCTGAATAAGCAGGTTTTGCCCTTGTTCCGCATTAGATGACGTTGTCACCAACTTAAAATAGCCGGAATTTTCCAAACCAGCGAGAATGGTTCTGACAATGGGTGTTTGTTCTTCTGCTTGCACCGCAGTTGGAAGGTGTTTGGGATCAGTATTAATCGCGAAACCAAATAAAATAAGCTGCACGACAGGGATCACCAACATCATCGCAAAGGTTAATTTATCGCGACGCATCTGGATCAATTCCTTAATAAAGATGCCGCTGACGCGAGAGTAACTCCCTTTTATCCAGTTCACTTAGTGCTGCCTGTTGTCTTGTCCGGCTTTAGCCATCAAGGAAATAAACGCATCTTCCAGCGTTGCATCAACCTGCGAAGATTGCATATTACTTTTGATATGTTTATCAATGGCATTTTTAATCTGTTCTGATTGGGTGCCACTAACATGCAACGCGGCGCCAAAATATGCTGCATTTGACACCCCCGGCTCGTTGCGAATTGCATCAGCAACAGTTCTAACTTCATTACCCCGTATTTGATAGGTGACGATATCGGATTGTTCGATAATATCCGCCACTGTCCCTTGAGTGAGTAATTTTCCATTAGCCAGATAAACAATACGGTCACAACGCTCAGCCTCATCCATATAATGAGTCGATACCAACACGGTTAAACCCGCTAGCGACATCCGGTGGATTTCATCCCAGAAATCACGCCGCGCTTGCGGATCGACTCCCGCAGTTGGTTCATCCAACAATAAAAGTTTAGGATTGGACATGGTAACGGCGGCCAAAGCTAGTCTTTGTTTCCATCCGCCAGACAAAGCTCCGGCCAGTTGCTTTTGACGATTGGACAGTCCCAAATTCTCTAGTGTTTCATCCACTTTTTGTTGCATATTGGGAAGTTGATATAGGCGCGCCACAAATTCCAGATTTTCCCGAATGGTTAAATCTGTCCAGAACGAAAACCTCTGCGTCATGTAGCCGGTTAAATCTTTGATTTGAGCACTTTGTTTTAAAATATCAAAACCAAGACAACGTCCTTCTCCCTCAGTAGGCTTAAGCAAACCACAAATCATTCTGATGGTGGTGGTTTTACCCGATCCGTTTGGTCCCAGAAATCCCCACACCTTGCCTTTCGGCATCTGGATATCAACACCATCCACTGCTGTTTTATCATCAAAACGTTTAACTAAACCTTTAACATCAATTGCCAGTTCGGTCATTTGCGCCTAACCTCAACGGGCAGTCCCGCTGGCAGATTCACCGGTTTTTCCGGTCTGGCCTCTAGCATAAATATCAGTTTCTGACGTGATTCAGCGGTATAGATTACTGGCGGAGTAAACTCGACATGATCTGCAATAAAACTGATTTTGGCATCAATGGGTTGAGTCTGGTTATCCGCCTCGATAGTGATCCTGTCACCCACCTTGAAGTTAATCAATTGTGCTTGCGGAACGAAAAAACGGATTTTAGTTGCCTGAGGGGTAATTAATGCTAAAACCGGAGAGCCAGCGGTAACATATTCGCCCTGATAATGAATAAGATCGTCAACTAAACCGCTGACTCGGCTAGTAATATTACGTTGTTGTAAGTGCCAGTTTGCTTGATCAAGGGCCGCCTGTGCCGCACGCCTGTTAGCATTTGCGGCAGCTTGTTGAGCTGGTCGCGCCGCCAGTTTGGCTACGTCGATATTTGCACCAATAGTTTGTCTACGCGCATTAGCCATTTTAAAATCAGCAATGGCTTTATCACGTTGACTGGCAGGCACTAGTCCTTGCTTGAATAGTGCGATAACCCGAGTTTGTTCTTCTTCTGCCAGTGTCAAAGCCGCTTCTGCTTCGCGCTGTTGTGTATATAAAGCATCAAGCTCTTTCTGCCTGGCTCCAGTAGTCAAATCGACCAGCTGGGACTGAGCCTGCTCTAGCTTGGCATTTGACTGTGCTACTTCATCCAGTTGCAGTTCATTATCCAACTGAAATAACGCTTGGCCCTTTATTATTTCATCCCCTTCCTTAACAGTTAATGCTTGAATCCAGCCTGACTGAGGGGCAGAAACATAGACAAAATCGGTTTCAATATAACCGGTATAGGACGGTGCTTTCTCATCAGGCTGACAACCCAATATCCCCCCGGCAACCACTATTACGAATGTAAATTTTAAACATGACCGAAGCTTGTTCATCATTTATCACCAGTCGTGTTTTTTAAAGCGCAGAAAAGAGCTTCCTGATGAGCCAAAAACAATCCATCCAAATCCACGTTAGTTTTACTGCTTTGGTCAAAAACAACTTGCCAAATTGCCGATAGCACAACTGGCGCAATAACAAGTCTGGCAGTTAAAGACGGATTATCCATGCGTAATTCTCCTGACTCAACACCGCGCTGTAAAATGGCAGTGATAGTATCCAATACTCTCTCGACAACCTGTTCTCTGTAACGGCTTACCAGTTCAGGAAACACGCCCGCATCAGCAATCAGTATTTTCATCATTTTAGGAAGTTTTGAATGTCTCAGAATTTGAGGCGCCATTTGACAAAACTGTTTTATCGCCTGACAGGCTGACTGCTGAGTGGCTTTTATTGCGTCAACTTCCTCAACATTGGGTATGGCAACATTATCAATCAATGCACTGAATAACGCCTCTTTCGATTTAAAATAAAGATAGAGAGTTCCTTTACTCAAACCAGCTCTGGCAGCAATATCATCCATCCGTGCCGCTTTATATCCTTTATCAAAAAATTCATCCAACGCTGACTCAAGCAGAATTTCACGCCGCTTGTCTTTTGCCATTGCTGTTCTGGCTCTCTGCATCTGGATACTTATCTAACTGACTGGTTAGTTAATTAAAGTTCAGTCGTATCAATCTGTCAAACAATGCGACATAACGATAATTCGGTCAGAAAAACTGGATTAGAAGGATTGGTTAATTAAATCAATGAATAGTTGCGGTTGTGAAAATTGGAATAAATGTTCCCTACTGTCGACCTCGATATAACGGCCATTATCAGCCGCTTCAACCAATGATTGGTAGTACTGTTTAGCATCCGTCTGCCACTTGGCTAATCCGGCTTTTTCGTCAGGATCTTCACTGGCTTCGATGTAGCTTTTTTCGAACTGAGTATCAATAATAATCAATGGAATGGTTGGTGGAAAACTGACTGCCGCCGCGGCCTCCAGATCTTGGCCATAAATGGCTATTTCCTTAAACATGTTAAGTTGATTTTGAATATTCAGCCGTTTGTCAAACATTGACTGCAGATAGCTCCAGTCCATATCCGGATCATCACCTACCAATTCGCGTAGGTGGCTCAATTCCCCCGCATTCTTTTGCTCCACTCTCGAGGTATATTTTCCCTTGGAAACATAGTCAAGGTAGTCCTGTTGATTGTCCACAAAAGGTTGAGCATCTCTCTTATAGCGGTTTATGGAATAGGGTGTCAGCACATCAGGGTCTATCAATATAACCTTCTTAACTCTATCTGCGTGCTCATGGAGATACAGGTTGAGCGCATTATTTGCGCTGGCAAAACTGACTATAGTTAAATTTTCCAACTCCATTTTTTCAATAAAAAAATGCAGATCCCGGGAAAAGTGCTGATACCCAACCGGTGCATTGTCAACTGCATTGACTTGCCCCACTCTATCTAGAGCAAAGACTGGCCATTTTTTTGCCAGTTTAGGCGCTAATCCTGCCCACCAGGCAGAATCGGAATGCCAAGTATCACTAGGGCCTGATAACATTAAAATAACTTGGCTATTATCTGAAGCTGAATCGGATTTCCATTCAGCAAAATGAAGTGGGTGACCATCGATAACAACGTTATGTTCGGCCATCTGAACGCCAAATACAGAAAAACATTTGCACAACGGCAACAACAACATAACAGATAAATAGCGTGATCTTGTCATTATGCCCTAATCAATTCAGGGCTTGAGCAAAATCCGTATTTTTGAAGAATATTTTCAATACGTATTTGATCGACAGGTTTATTAATAAAGTCCAGAGCTCCTAATTTCATCACTCGCTCCTGCATCTGGGGTTGTATATCACCTGAGACAACTAAAACATAAGTCTCAATTTTTTCTTCTCGAATAGCCTCTAGAACTGCAATCCCATCCATTTCAGGCATAGTGAGATCCAGAAATAATAAGGCAATATGACGATTGCGCAGGATTTCCATCGCCTGAAAACCATTCTCAACTGAATGAATTTCAACATCCCAATTCTTCGGTAAACTGCGCAAGACCATTTGTCTTGCGAGATTCGAATCATCACAAACAAGGATGGGAAAACTCACTTTCCTTTATCCATTTTACGATTCTCATAACGTGGTAGTGGAAAACATTCTACCCAGATAATGTTTTGATGCAATATAGGTTATTAATTCAAAGTTTAAATTCGTTCCGGACGAGTTGGTCACATGGGGGTAAATGGCGTCTCGAGTCGAGCACCGCTCGGCTAGCCATTTACGGGAGGCCGTGGATGGCCGACCTGGAGATTGCTTCAGGGAGGAATGACAGATGGCAGGTTAAACCTGTTGATAGACTCGCCACAGCCCGATGGGTTGGGTTTCCCCATGGGATTGGTACTGTGCGGCAGCGCTTAGAGGAGGGATATCCGTCACAGACTTGCAGGATGTCCCTTCTGGAATGTGAAGCAATAAAAAAGGGCTACCCTGACGGATAGCCCTTTCTCTAATTGGGAGTCTGGCGGTGTGCTACTCTCACATGGGGAAACCCCACACTACCATCGCCGCTAATACGTTTCACTTCTGAGTTCGGAATGGGATCAGGTGGTGCCGTATCGCTATGGCCGCCAGACAAAGACGGTTA